>DASRSQ010000658.1:0-9502 GCA_035656475.1 Gemmataceae bacterium
TGCAACGCGATGTCGTCAGCCGTCAGCTTGGCGGGCTTGCGGGTCTCTTCGACCGCGATGATGCATCGCCCATAAATGCGCGCCAGCCAAGATAGGTGGTCTTTGTGGGCAAGCTTGACGCTGAACCTTTCAGAGGCATCGGCGGCTTCTACGTGCCGACCGAGTAATGCCTGAGCGTGGTAATGCTCCAGACGAAGCGTCCAGATGTCATTGTCGAGCGGATAGTCGCGCTCCAACTCCTCGCGGATATGCAGGTTGACCTTGAGATGCTCGCCGGCCTGCTTGGCGTCGCCGGTGTCTTTTTCATGCCGGGCCAGCGCGACAAATGCGTCGGCGTACTGGCGGCGCTGCCTAAGCTGGTCTTCGGATGTCGCGAGTTTTAGCGTGAGCTGAACATGCTTGGCCAGTTGTTGATGGGCGGCCGCACGGTGCGCTTGCGCCTTGTTGTCATCCTTCCCTTTTTCCGCCAGGTCGGCCTGCTGCCGTTCTGTCTCGGCGTAAAGCCGAACATTTTTTGCCCAGCGTGCGAGCGCCTGGCGTCCATTCGGACGCAGTTTCGCCAAATCCTTGCTCGTCTCGTTGGCCTTGTCGAGATACTCCTTCTTCTTGGCGTAGTCCTTCGTCTGCTCGGCGGCTTTTTGATAGGTCCAGTTCATGCCGTCGAGGGCGAAGTGGATGTCATCTGCCTTTCCCTTGGTGTCGGCGATTCGCTTCTTTACCGCGTCGTAGGCGCGTTGCCGCATTGCGATTGCCTCGTCCCAGCGTTCGAGCGCGTCGAGGCTGTCGGCAAGATCGATGATCGTCTTGGCGGGCGTGAAACGCTCGACCTGTTCGTTGCCGAGCAGCTTCTTGCGGATTTCGTACGCTTGCTGAAACTGCTCCTGCGCGGCCTTCAGGTTGCGCAGACTTCGAGACGCAGTCCCCATTTCGTGCAGCACGGCAGCGCGGCGGGCGAGGGCGGCTGGGTCTTCGGGCCGAATCGCGAGCCACTCATCGGCAAGCTTTCGGGCGGGTTCCAGGATTTTGAGCGCGGTCCCGGGACGTCTCAACTCGATGTCAATCAAGGCGACTGTTTCATACAAGAAGATGCGAGCCCGAACCTTGTCGACGTTGAACTCCGAATCCGCACGTGCCGCCGCCTGCTCCTCGAGCTGACGCAGCACCACGTCGAACAGCTTCTGCTTGCTCGCGCCGGGCACCATCGCGTCCTCGCAGTAGGCGCGGGCGTCGATGGCAAATAGCTTGAGCGTCTCCACGGCCTGATCGAGCCGTTCTTCCGCTTTCTGATGCGCTGCCACCGCGAGATTGCGCTGGCGTTCCTTCTCCTCGGACTCCTTCGTGATCGCGTCATTCGCATCGGAAAGCTTCTGATTCTTGTCGCGGATGATGTCGTTCGCATTCGCCAGCAGCACCGTTGATACCAGCAGGCTGATCGCGCCAACGACGACAAAGACTGCGGTACTGGTCACGAGCGTGCGATGCTTGCCGACCCAGCGCCGCGTCTTCACCGTCCACGGCTCTTCCCACGCGCTGACGGGCTCGTCGGCGAGCCACTTCTCGATGTCTGCCGCGAGCGTGCCGACCGTTGCATAGCGATTCTCCGGCTTCAATGCCATCGCCTTCAGACAAATCGCCTCCAGAGCGGGATCGATGTTCGGATTGACGGAGCGAGGCCGATCGATCTTGCCCTCCATGACCTTGCCGAGCAACCGCGCCAGGTCGCGCGGCTTCCCGTTGGCATCGCTGTCGAGGACCGAGGGGCGGCCCGTGAGCAGCGCGTACAGCGTGGCGCCGAGGCTGTAGATGTCGCTTGCCGTCCCCACCTCACCCAGCCGACCGGCTGCCTGTTCGGGACTCATGTATTGCGGCGTGCCGACCGCGCTGCCCGGCAAGGTCTCGGCGGTGCCGCTCGCGGACGCTGGCTTCACCGGCGGCTCCCCGGTCGGCGTCTCCGGCTGATCGAGCGCCTTTGCCAGGCCCCAGTCGACGACCAGCGTCTGGCCATATCGCCCGAGCATGATGTTGCCCGGCTTCAGATCTCGATGCAACACGCCGCGATCGTGGGCGTACTGGATCGCTTCGCACACGTCGATGAATCGGCCCAGCAGCTTGCGCAGTTCCAGCGTTCGCTCGCCCGGATCGCGCGTCGGACCATCCGCCTGATGAAAGTGATCGATCGCGTCCTTGAGGCTGTCCCCCTGGATGAAGCGCATCGCATAGAAGGGCCGGCCGTCGCCGTATTGACCGAGGCCGTAGACAGGGACGATGCCCGGATGCTCGAGGGCGCCGGTGATCTCCGCCTCGATCATGAAGCGGGCCCGGCTCTCGGGATTGTCGGCGTGCCGATCCTGGATCTCCTTGAGCGCGACTCGGCGATTGAGCTCCTGATCCTCCGCGACATAGACCTGTCCCAGCCCCCCCTTGGCGTGCGGACGAAGGATGCGAAACCGTCCACCCGCGGAAGTCTGCGCGCCAGCAGCGCGCGTGGGAGCGGGCTTCGCCGGCATCTCGGCGACGTGCGTCAGCGTGGCCGCGACCTGGATGTCGCCGAGGTCGGCGAGGTCCGCCTTCAGCGCGTCGACCGAGCTGACCGCAGCCAGGCTTTGCTGCACGTCATTCTCATGCAGCTTGAGGTGTTCGACGACGAGCGCCTGCAGCAATACCTGCCGCTCCGGCGTCAGCACCGCTTGCTCGACGAGAATGGCGTCGAGCGTTTTTGACCTGTCGCCAATCCACGCTTTCATGGCAGCGATGAGCTCGTCGCGTGTGATAAAGCTGAGATTGACCGCCAGGATGCCGAGAAGCAGATTTCGATCGGGATTGTCAGTAGGCGTCATTCGCGGGACTCCGAAGGTTCGGCCCGCATTCTACGGCAGCTCGATTCATCACGCAACGTTTTGCCGAATATGGCGATGACGCGCATGGGCTGCGGGGCAATTCGCCCCATCTTGCTATCGAGAGTTATTCGCCGATGTTCGTCGGGTTCGCATTGATGAATAGCTCAAGCAATTGCCCGACCAGTATTATCTGCTCCTGTACCAACCGATGGCTGCCATCAAAGACATAGATCACCTGCACGACGCGGGTGTCGACCCGTTCGACGTTGATGCTGGTCAGCGACATCTTTGGAATGACCAGCGCTTCCGGGCGAACGAAGGTCAGCGAAATTTCGCAACCCCAAATCTAAGCCTTGACGGGACATTAGCGGCTTTTTTTAGTGGTCGCCGCCACCGTGGCCTTGGCGTCAACGCCGGTCGGGCAGACATTGCGCAGCGAGCATTCGCCGCAGGCCGGTTCGTCCTCGTGGCAATGGTTTTCGGCGAGGACACTGATGAGATCGACGAACTGCGAGGCCTTGGCCTTGGGAACCTGATGCTCGATCGACGCCCGCAGTGCTTCGAGGTCTTCCAGATCCTCGAGCAACCCCATGCGTTTGAGCACGCGCTGGGCGGCCTGGTCGAGCGGGATGGTGTGACTGCCCAGGCTCTGCTGCATAACCCAGGCGACCGCGTAATCGTTGGCGGCCTGATAGCGAGCGAGCTGCTTGGAGGCCTGCTTCAACCCCTTTTTCTGCAGCACCTCGCGCAGCGGGTCAAGATCGAACGAGTAGGTCGTTTCGAAGATTTCCTGCAAGAAATCGATGATGCGCTGCGCCCGGGCCTCGGGATCGGCGACTGTTCCCTCGATGACCTCGGCGATTTCCATCGACGCGCTGACGCGAACCTCGTTCCAGTCGAAGAATTTTTCGAGCAAGCTCTTGTACGCCTGGTCCGCGGCGTCGCGGGTGGCGTTCTCACGCAGGATCGCGTAGATGAACTGCTCCAGCACCGGGCGCTCCTGCGTGGGCTTGGTCTTGGCGTTCTTGCCAAGCGCGGTGAAGAGCTGTGTGACGATCTTCTGCTTGTTGATGGTCGTAGCCATGATCTGAGTGCTCGCAAAGGGTGGGAAGGTTGAGTCCAGTTCAAGATGACCGTTCCCCGCTTGTGGCTCCGTGCTCGCCGAATCGAATCAGCGAGCGCGAAGCCGCAAGCGGCGGTCATCCTTCCTCCGATACCTCGTCCGCCGGTCCGTCGGCATTTTGCTGAACCTCAGGGCGGGACTGAGCCAGCGCGTCATTGATGATTTTCGTGATCTCGATACTCTTCTTGACTCCGTCGTCCCGGATGAACGTGACCGTGGGCGTGAAGCGCGTTTGCAAACGGTCGGCAAGCTTCGATTGCAGATAGCCGGCCGAATGCTTGAGACCATGCATGCAAAGGTCCTGGTCCTTCTGCGTGCCCATGACAGACACGAAAACCTTGGCCTTCTGCATATCCGCGGACACCTCGGCCCTTGTCACGGTCACATTCTTGATGCGCGGATCCTTTAGTTCGAACAAGATCACCTGGGCAGCGACCTCGCGAATGGCCTCGGACACGCGTGCAATGCGATGCTGTTTCATGATGTCATCTTCTGCCGCTCGCGGCCTCGCGCTCGCTGGCCCCTGTCCGAAGGATAACTCCACAGACAGAACGGAGCGAGGCGCGAAGCCCCAAGCGGCGAATTACACTTCCATCTCAAAGTCGACGAACTCCGCCACGGGATGTGCCCGCAGGGCGTTCACAATTTCATTCAGCGTAACCTTAATCGGATGCGCCTCGTTGCACACCATCGCCATGCCGAGAACAGCGTAGCGCGGATTCTCGAGCGCGTCGACTTCGGCGATTGAAACGTTGAACGACTGGCGCAGGCGTTCCTTCACGCTCTGCACCACTTGCCGTTTGTCTTTCAGAGTGCGTGCTTCCCGCAAGAGAAGCCGCACACGCAGGGTTCCGACGATCATTGGTTGCTTCTCGTTTAGCCCCGCTTCGTAGAAGCGGGCGGACAGGATCCCGCGCCCGGCGAATGGATCCGAGTCCGCCCGCCTCTTCGAGGGGGCTAAACGTTAATCCAGCGTTCGCTGCACCTGTTCGACGCGGTAGGCCTCGATGACATCGCCGACCTTGATGTCGTCGTAGCCGGCAACCTTCATGCCGCACTCGAAACCTTCGCGCACCTCGCCGACGTCTTCCTTGAAGCGCTTGAGCGACTCCAGGCTCGCGGAGCGGTCGGCTGGCGGATAGATGACGACGCCATCGCGGATCACGCGCACCTTGGCGCTGCGCTTGATGCTGCCTTGCGTGACGTAGCAACCGCCGATCGTGCCGGTGCGGCTGATTTTGAAAGTTTCGCGGACGATGGCCCGGCCCAGGTGAATGACCTCCTCGCGCGGCTTCAGCTTGCCCTCGAGCGCGGCGCGAATGTCGTTCGTCAGGTTGTAGATGATGTTGTACTCACGGATCTTGATGCCGCGCTCTTCCGCGAGACGCAACGCATTGTCGTCGGGCACCGCGTTGAAGCCCACGATCATCGTGTCTTCCGGCGACGCGAGGGCGAGCCAGACGTCGTTTTCGGTGATCGCGCCGATACCTGCCTCGAGAACACGGACGCGCACCTCGGCGTGGACCAGCTTGTCGAGTTCCTTGCGGATCGCTTCGATGGAGCCACGGAAGTCGGCCTTGAGGATGACCTTGAGTTCCTCGATCTTGGTCTCGGTCAGGCGTTCGAGCGTCAGCGGAGCACGCTTGGTGACGGTCGTCTCACGCAGCTTCTCTTGCCGACTCTCGGCAATGGTCGCGGCGAGATTGAGATCGTCGAGCACCTGGAACGTGTCGCTGGCGTTCGGCACGATGTCGAGACCGGTAATGCGAACCGGCACACTCGGGCCGGCCTCGCTGATCGGCTTGCCGAGATCGTTGTACATCTGACGAACGCGGCCATGCGCGGCGCCGCAGATGACGATGTCGCCACGCCGCAGCGTGCCATCGCGCACCAGGAGGGTTGCGAGCACGCCTTCCCCTTCGGTGAGCATCGCTTCGAGGCATGTGCCACGCGCGGGCTTCTTCGGGTTCGCCTTCAATTCCTTCAATTCGGCGACGACCGCGAGCTGATCGAGCAACTCGTCGATGCCTTTGCCGGTGGCGGCGCTGGTCTCGACGAACGGCGTATCGCCGCCCATGTTGTCAGGCAGGACGCCCAGGCTGTAGAGCTGCTGGCGCGTCTTGTTGATGTTCGCGCTCGGCATGTCGATCTTGTTAATCGCGATGACGAGCGAGACGCCGGCGGCCTTCGCGTGGTTGATCGCTTCCTCGGTCTGCGGCATGACGCCGTCGTCGGCAGCGACGACAATGACTGCCACGTCGGTGACCTGGGCGCCGCGGGCACGCATCTGCGTGAACGCTTCGTGGCCAGGCGTATCGAGGAAGGTGACCGGCTTGCCGCCGTGCTCGACGCGCCACGCGCGGATAACTTGCGTGATGCCACCCGCCTCGGTGGCGACGACATTGCTGCGACGAATCTTATCGAGCAGCGACGTCTTGCCATGGTCGACATGCCCCATCACCGTGACGATCGGCGCCCGCAGGACCAGGTCTTCCGGATTGTCTGGCGTCTCGTAACCGGCGAGCAGCTTCTCGTCGGTGCTCTGCTGAGCGATGACGGTCAGCTTGCAGCCATTCTCGGCCGCGATCAGCTCGGCGGTGTCGTTGTCCATGACCGAGTTGATCGACAGGTTGTCCTGAACCCCGAGCCCTTTCATCTTGAAGATGACTTCGACGGCACGCATGCCGATCTGCTCGGAGAAGGTGCGGATCGTGATCGGCGCCTCGAGCGTCAGCTCGGAAACCTTGCCCTTGATGATGCGCGTCGGCTTGAGCTTCTGGTGCCGATGACGGTTCTTATGGTGCTTCTCGATCTCGTCGATGTCGACCTTGCCGTCGACGATTTTGACTTGATCGGCCTTGACGGTCTTGCGCTGCTCGGCACGAGCGTTGCGCTGCTTCTGGCGCGCTTCGCGCCCCGGGATGGCGCGCTTCTTTTCGCCTCCCTTTTTGTCGTCATCCTCCTCCGTCTCAACCGCAGGCTGCGCCTGCTGGGGACGCAAAAGATCTTCCGCCTTGAGCTGCTTGCTCTTGCTTTCCGCGACCTGCTCCGGCGTCAACTGAATGATCGGCTTGAAGACCTTGGGCCCGGTTTCGACCGGCGGCTTGGGACCAGGGCTTGGCTTGAGCGAGGGCGGCGCAATCGGCTTGAGATGCTGCATCGTCCCACCCGGACGACGCGACTGGTCCATCCGTCGGCCCGGAGGACCACCCGTTCGTGGTCCCGTATCTTTCGCGGCAGTGCGACCCAGCTCCTGAGGCGCACGCGGCGTCGTCGGCAGGGGACGCGGCGGCGCGACGGGCGTCACCGTCGGTCGCACCGGCGCGGCTGGCTGCACGGGCTTCGACTCCACCTTGGTGACCGGCGTAACTGCCGGCGGCGGCGCGGCTGGCGCCGTTGGCGCGACAGGGCCTGGCGCTGGTGCCGGTGTCGGCGCCTTGGTTGTCGGCGCGGGCTTCGCGCCCCCCAGTACGCGCACGCGGTCGTCCCGGATCACCGGAATCGCGGGGGCTGCTGGTTTCGGCGGCGGCACTGGGGCGGCAGGCTCCACTTCCGCCACCGTCGGGGCCGGCGTCTCAACGATCGGCTCCGGCACCGGCGCAGGTTCCGGTTCGGCGGGCTGTACCACGCGCTCCGGCTCGCGCGGCTTCACCGCACGGCCCAGGTTGGGCACCGCTCGCTCTTCCGGCGCCACCACCTTCGTCACCGGCTTCACCGGCGCCGCCGGCGCGGCCGGCCCCTTCGTGCCCTTCTTGGCCATCTCCTCCAGCTTCATCTGCTGGTCGTGGTCCAGGTTGCTGAGCTGATTCTTGACGTCGAACCCCGCCTGCGCGCACAAGGCAAGCAGGTCGGTTGTCTCCATCTTCAGGTCCCGAGCCAACTGGTACACACGGACTTTGTCGCGTTGCGCCAAGCGTAAATTCCTTTCGCTCCGTCTGTTCAGAACGGAACATAGGTACATTAGATGTACGATGAATGCGGCTGATACTTAATTTACCCGATTTACGCTCCCGGAGAAAGAGCGATCAGTCGGGAAACAACGAATTTGCGGAATCGCGAGCAGATTTCGTTGATGGCGCCAACCGCCTCGGCATCGTCCCTGGAATCCGAAAGCGGCCAGCACGTAAGTCAGGCTTTCCAGCCTGACGAAACCTCCATCATGACTGCGGCGGTGATTCCTCGGAGGGAATGGGTTGCGTTTCAGCTTCCACAGGCGCGTTTTCGTGATTCACATCGCCATTGACGGCACTTTCTTCGACCGGCGTCTCTGTCGCGGCGGCCTCGCCGCCAGCTTCTGACGGCGCTTCCTCGGTTGCGACCTCGCCTTCACCTGCCGCCACCTCAACAGGCACCGCGGCCGGCTCCTCAAGCTGTGCCGCCATTGTGCGGCCGGCATTCTCTTCTTCCGACGCGGCGGCTTCCGGCTGATTCTCGATACGCTCGGCCGCCTCTTCAGCATACTGAATAATGGCCTCCGCGTCCTCCACGCTCACGTTGCCAAGTTCGGCCAAATCGGCCGGCTCGATAAACGTCACGTCGATGAACGACATGAATCCCTCCGTGATGAACGTCTCGACCAGCTCCGGCGACACCCCCGGAATCTCCGAAAACCAGTTCACCGCCCGGTCGATCGACTCGTTCATCTCGTCAATCGTCATGATCTCGATGTCCCAGCCCACCAGCTTGCTGGCGAGCCGAACGTTTTGCCCGCGCCGCCCGATCGCCAGCGACAGCTGATCTTCCTTGACGAGCACGATCGCCCGGCCCATGCGCGGATAGAGGAACACCTCGTCGATCTGGGCCGGCTGCAACGCGTTCGGAATCATGACCTGCAGCGACTCGTTCCAGCGCACGATGTCGATGCGCTCGCCGCCCAGCTCGTCGACGATGTTCTTGATACGGCTGCCACGCACGCCGACGCAGGCGCCGACGCAATCGACCTTCATGTCGACCGAAGACACCGCGATCTTGGCCCGGTAGCCCGCCTCGCGCGCGATCGCCTTGATCTCGATCGTGCGTTCCTTGATCTCGGGGATTTCGCCTTCGAATAGACGACGCACGAAATCGGGATGGGTTCGCGACAAAACGATTTTGACCCGGTGCCCTTGCTTTTTGACCTCGAGAATGACCGCCTTGATGCGCTCATTCATGTGATGCGTTTCGCCCGGAATCTGCTCGCCACGCGGCAAAATCGCCTCAGTCTTCCCCAGATTGACGATGACCGCGCCCCCTTCGTGCCGGGTGACGGCGCCGTGAACGAGATCGCCTTTCATGGCGGCATATTCGTTGAAGACCGACGCGCACTCCGCCTCGCGGATCTTCTGGATCATCACGTTCTTGGCAGACTGGGCCGCGATGCGGCCGAACTCCGCGGGGTCAAGCTTGTCCTCGCCGCGCTTGGCAACGATGTCGCCGGTATCGCGATCGACGGTGACGACGACGCCCGATTCCTCGCCGTATTTCTTTTCGGCCGCGAGTTGCATGGCGGATTCGATGCCAGCGAAAATGATTTCGCGGTCGATGTTCTTGAGATGCTGCATCT
>DASRSQ010000659.1:0-3803 GCA_035656475.1 Gemmataceae bacterium
GGACCTGATCGTTAATCGAATCGGACATGCATTCCTCCCTCTCTACGGGGCAACGCCCCGCACCTGGGAGGAGGGATTTGCTCTAACCGTTTAAACCGCTAAAATGGCAAACATTTCGGAAAGGGGGACAGGGCTAAATGAACCCTCGCGAGCAACAAAAATGAAAATCGCGCCTTACCGATGATCCATGCCGATTGCAAATGGCCAAACGTGGCTGCTGATTTGGGGTTGTGAAAAAAACGCCACGGCAAAAAAAAATTGCCGTGGCTGGAAGAGGATTTTTGTGGGGTGAACAATCGTTAGCCAACTTTTCCCATGGCTGCCATCGCGGTCTCGGTGTCCACGCCCGCGTAATGTTCCGTGATGCAAGGCTGACGATGCCCCAGGACGGCGCGTGCAACGTCGAGGCCGAATTCGCGCTTAAGCTCCAGTGCCCGCAGGTGGCGGAGTTGGTGTGGGTGCCAGTGGGGGATGTGTTCGGCTTCTGGCTTTTCTCGGTTGTGGCGCTTGATGGCTTCCGCGATGCCTCGGCCGTAGCTCGCCACGGTATACTGGAATCCCGGGCGCTTCCTTGGGGATTTGCGGCGGCGATCTTGCTGGCTCGGCTGGACCGGTGTCTTTCGTTCGCTACGCAGCGCCGCTGCACGATCCTCCATCAGCTTGCGCGGGCTGAACAGCGGGGCTTCCATGTTCAGCGTCAGATGTTGCTTAATGATCGCCTGCCCTTGCGGTCCAATCGCGATGAATCGCTCGTGACCGTGATGTAGCGTCTTGTGCTGGGGCGGACGATAGAGCCACGTCGGCCCAGTCATGTCGATGTCGCAGGGTCGCATGGTCACCAGTTCGCCAGGCCTCATGCCGGTTTCGAGTTGCAGTCGCACCATGTCTTGCATGATCGGACGCAGCAGAGGCAACGTCGCTTCGACGATTGCACGGGCCACGGGCTTGACGCCAGGGGATTCCTCGGCGGTAGTGCGGCCTCGCTTGAGCGGAGCGACTGCTTGCAGGCCCGCCAGGACGCCTGCAGGCACAATGTCATTCTCCACGCCCCACTTGAACATTCGGCGAACACGCTTCACGCGTTTGTTGATCTCAGTGCGGCAGATCGGTCCCTGTTCGCCGTACTTGGGGTGAGCGTAGCCGTTGACCATCAGTTCTCGCACCGTCTTCAGCGAGGACGGCCCGAAGTCGCTGATCAGCGTCTTGCCGTGGAGGAAGTTCAGCGGCCGCAGCGTGTACATCATGGCGGCGACTTCTTGCGTCTCCGATCCGTCCAGGCGACGGTAGTAGGTCTTGCAGTGCTGGTAGTAGCGGTCGATCAGCTCAGCGATGGTGAGATCCGTGGGGGCGTCCTGGGGCAAGTGGCGGTCGTTCGATTCCCATTCAAGGACGACGCGTTTGTATTCGGCCTTCGATTCCTTCGTGCCGTACACGCCGAGCAGGACGTCGCGACGGCCACCGAAACCATCTGGTAGCGTGACGATGGCTTGGCCTGATTGCTTGTGAAGCCGGTAGGATGGGATGCGGATTTTTTGACGAGTGGACATTGTGCAGCCTCCCTTCGCGCGGAAGATTCCGCAAACTGATGGGTTTCAAGGCCGCACTGTCCGACACGGACAGGTAATCTTAACGTGAATTCGGCAAAGGATTTGTGTTCAATACACCCGAGAGGATTCGAACCTCTAACCTATGGCTCCGTAGGCCATTGCTCTATCCAGTTGAGCTACGGGTGCATATCGATTGTCAATTCTACCGCCCTCGCTTCGCGCGGCAAGTCCCGCTGCGGCGATCCATAAGTGGTTGTATCGGCTTTTTTCCGTTGTCACTCCATTTCAGCCGCAGTAGATTGAACGCGCTGCCCACCTCCATTCTCACAGGTGAAACATGAATCGCGTGCTTTCCTGCCTCGGCTTGATCTTGCTGCTGACCGGCGTCCCTGCCATCCTTCTCGTGGCCACCGAGCGCGAGACGCCGGCGGCGCAGAACAAGGGAGTTGCGAGCGCCGTCAAGCCGTTCGTCGATGACGGCAATGTCGCCGGCGCCGTCATGCTGGTCGCCGACAAGGACAAGGTGCTGGACGTCGAATCGATCGGCTGGGCGGACATTGCGAACATGGTGCGGATGCCGCTCGATGCGATCTTCTGGATCGCGTCGATGTCGAAGCCGATCACGGCAGCGGCGTTGATGATCCTGGTCGACGAGGGAAAGGTGAACCTGGATGATCCGGTCGAGAAGTACATTCCGGAGTTCAAGAACGTGATGGTGCCGGACGAGAAGGTGGAAAAGGGGAAGAAGGCGACGAAGTTCCGCAAGCCGAGCCAGCCGATCACCGTGCGGATGGTGCTGAGCCACACGAGCGGGCTGCCGTTTGGGTCGCCGGAAGAACGGCCGACGATCGACGTGTTGCCGCTCAAAGATGCGGTGCTCAGCTACACCAAGCATCCGCTGCTCTACGATCCGGGCACGGGCTATACCTATAGCAACGCCGGCATCAACACGGCGGGGCGCATCGTCGAAATCGTCAGCGGGATGCCGTTCGAGGACTTCCTCGACAAGCGGATGTTCGGCCCGCTCGGCATGAAGGATACGACGTTCTGGCCCAGCGAGGCGCAGGTCAAACGGATCGCCAAGTCGTACAAGGCGGGCAAGGACAAGAAAGGCCTCGAAGAGACTACAGTCATCCACCTCAAGCACCCGCTCAGCAACAAGAAGGATCGCTTCCCCTGCCCGGGCGGCGGGCTCTATTCGACGGCTCAGGACTGTGGGGCCTTCTGCCAGATGCTGCTCAACAACGGCGAGTACAAGGGCAAACGCATCCTGTCCGAAGCCGCGGTGAAGGCGCTGTCGAGCAAACAGACCGGCAAGGACATCAAGGCCAACTACGGCCTCGGCTTCGCCATCGACGGCAACGGTTTCGGCCACGGCGGCGCGTACGCCACCAACATGCACGTCTATCCCAAGAAGGGCATCGTCACCATCTGGATGGTGCAACACGCCGGCTTCCCCGGCAACGGCGGCCAGGCCCAAGGCGCGTTCCGCAGTGCCGCGGAAAAGATGTACGGCATGAAACAGTAGACGCGTGTGATCCTCGCTTACGCGTCGGGTTTGTGCATCTACAAGCCCGCTGCGTAAGCGAGAGATCCTCTCGGTCGCTTACCGCCCATGCGTCAACAGATAGCGCGTGAGCGATTCATACAGATGCCGCGTCGTGTTGCGGCCCTCGTGGATGCCGTGGCTGCGATTGGGATACGCAATCATGCTGAATTGCTTGTTGTGCACGATCAATTCGTCGAGCAACGTCTCGACACCGAGGTAATGGCAATTGTCGTCGCCGGTGCCGTGGACGATGAGCAGGTTGCCCTTGAGCTGCTTGGCGAAGTTGACGGGCGAACCATTGCGATAGCCGTCGACATTATCGCTCGGCAATCCCATGTAGCGTTCTTGATAGATCGTGTCGTAGTGCCGTTGATTCGGGACCGGGGCGATGGCGATCGCGGTCTGATACAGGTCGGGATAGCGGAAGATCGCATTCAGGCTCATCGACCCGCCGCCGCTCCAGCCCCAGATAGAGACGTGCTTCGCATCGAGGTACGGCCGCTCCTTCAGCAGCGCGCGGACAGCCTCGGCCTGATCGGAGGATGCGAGGATGCCGACCTGGCGATAGATGCACTTGCGCCACTCGCGGCCGCGCGGCGCCGGCGTGCCGCGGTTATCGACGCTCATCACGACGAAGCCTTGCTGGGCGAGCATGCTGTGCCAGAGGAAGCGCCGACCGTCCCAGCGATCGAGCACCGTCTGCCCCG
>DASRSQ010000660.1:0-5637 GCA_035656475.1 Gemmataceae bacterium
GGGACCATTCCGCGAGAATTGGGGCTGTAGAATGGTCCCGAAGGTCAGCTTCCAAAAATTCGCGATCCCTCAGCTAAGCCTTGACGGGACACTAGCTATCGCGGCGCCGAAACACCATCTGGCCATTCCAGTCGCCGAACCAGCAGCGATAGCGTCCCAGGAATGCGAAGCCCGCATCGTGCATGATGCTGCGGAGCGTCGTGCCGCGCATCGTCGGTCCGATGTCGAGCATGGCGACGGCATCGGGCTTCAGGATGCGCCGCATTTCCGCCAGCAAGGGACCGATCGTTTCTGCCTTGAGGTGATGACCGACGACGCCGCTCGCGTTGATGAGATCGACGCTGCCGGCCGCTTCAGGGAATGGCTCGGTCATCCCCTGGCAGACGAAATCCACCTGGACCGGCTGACCGGAATGATGACGATAATCGCGCCGCCGAGCATAAGCCAGGAGCGGCTCCGCGAGTTCGTATCCGGTGAGCCGTGAGCCGGCGGGGCAGTAATGCGCGAGCACGCGCGTCGAACTGCCGGTGCCGCAGCCCAGATCGAGCACGCGCAACGGGCGATCGGGAACGTGTCCATTGAGGGCACGCGGAATGATACGCCAGTTCGCCCATTCCTGCGGGCCGTTGATCGCATCGAACTCCGCCTGCGACATGGCCGCGTAGGCGGCGAGCACCTGGTCGAATGCGGTCGCTCGATAGCGAACGCCGCGCCGGGCCAGGTTGCGCTCCGTGCGCCACTGATTCCAGCACACGGCCACAATCGGCCCTGGACCACGTTTCTCGATTTCGCGGTTGCTGATCAAGAGCATGGGAGAGTCCTTCCAGCGTGTGAGGACGTTCACACTCAGCCCCTCTGCGTGAGCAAGGTTGATGCCGGATAGGTAAGATTTAGCGTATTGCTCCAGAAATAGCCAGCCGACGCCCAGGGTGATGCACCCCAAAACCCTGGGATTTAACCATCACTCCGGCAGCGGATTCCCCTTCGTCTCCGGCAAGAACGGCAGCGCGATCAGCCCCAGGATAAACACACTGCACATGGCGACACCGGCATAGCGCAGCGGATAGGGAAACGGATAGCCCTGGAAGACATGGCTGGTCAACAAACCCAGAAGCGCGGGGCCACTTGCTGCGATCAATCGGCCAACATTGTAACAGAAGCTGGTACCAGTGCTGCGCAAGCGCGTTGGAAAGAGTTCCGGGAAATAGATCGCATAGCCGCCAAAGATGGCCAGTTGGAAGAAGCCCATCAGCGGGATCATCCAGAAAATCTGCGCAAAAGAATCGATGAACAGGAAGACGACCGCGGTCATGCCACCGGCAAGGATGAAGAACACGGCAAAGGTCGGCCGTCGACCGGCAATAACGCTGACATAGCTGAACACGAAGATGCCCAGGAATGCGCCGCCATTTTGCAAGAGCGAAGTGATGCCGGACCAGAGGCTGCGTTCCCAGATTACGTAATTGGCGGCCTCGGTACCGGTCAGACCGCGGGCGGCTGCCTCGGCCGCATAGCGCGGATTCATGACATAGGACAGCAGATCGAATGAAAAGAAGCCGATACCCCACAGGCCGATGACGCCGGCGAGGGCGAGGATCAGGCCGAAGATCGCGTTCCTCTGGTAGCGAGAATCGCCAAGCAACTCGGTGTACGAGCCTCCCTTTTGTCCGCCGGCGGCGCGCGACGCGAGCCATTTCTCCGGTTCCTTAAGCCAAAACTGGATAAGCACGACGAGCAAGCCGGGAATGATGCCAACCAAAAACATGAGGCGCCAGGGATCAAGGTCAAAGCCGAGCAACTGCTGGTCGGCGAATTTTTCGTTGTAGACCGCCCAGCCAAAGCCGATGCTGATGCCCGCGGCGGCACAATTTCCCAGAGCGCTCGACGCTTGAAAGAGACCGATCAATAGCGCACGCGACCGCTCCGGCATCGTCTCGGCCAGCAGCGTGACCGCGGCCGCGAACACCCCGCCGACGCCCAAGCCGGTGAGAAAGCGATAGATGTAGAAATCCAGCGTGGAGCGTGACAAAGCGCTCAGACCGGTGAAGATGGCATAAAGCAGAATGGTGAGCATCAACGTTTTGACCCGTCCGACGCGATCTCCCATGATGCCGAATCCGATACCACCGACGGCCCAGCCGATCATGAAGATGGAGGTCGCCCACCCCGCCGCTGCGCCGATGTCGGCATTCTGTTGGGCCGCTATCACGTCCTCGATTGGCGTGGGCTTCTTGGATTTCGCGTCGAGCTTCTCTTTCAACTCGGCCAGACGTGCATCGGTGGGTAGCACCTTCGCCACGAGATCCTGCATCGCGGGACGTCGGGCAAGATTGAAGAGCTGCTGGTCCATGCAATCCATGTCCCAGGCCAGGCAGCAGACGATGAATACGAACCACTGATACCCCGTCAATTCCTTGTACCACGGCGCCTGCGGCGCATAGATCGCCGTCGACTCCGGCTCGAGCGGCCCTTCGCGGAATCCGGTGCCATTCGGTGAAGGCGAGGTGGAACCATTGTCGGCAGGTTGCATAAGGTGAGCTCCGGCAGGCGGGCAAAAAGATGAGAATAGACCATCACCACGGCAAAGGAAAGCGAAAAGCTCGCGGTGGTTCGAAATAACTGGCGAGCCGTGACGCGTATGCGTCCGCGTTACGGCCTAACCCGGCTGCTCACGCAGCACGGCTCGCCTCCGACGAGTGATACAATCAATGCCATGACTCCTATCATCGGCATCGTCGGCGGCATCGGCAGCGGCAAGAGCGTTGTCGCCGATGCCATGCAAGCGCTCGGCGGCCATCTCATCGTCGCCGACCGCCTGGGACACGATGCACTGCTCGATCCCGACATCAAGACGCGCCTCGTCGCCCGCTGGGGTAACGCCATTCTCGACGATGCCGGCAACATTGATCGCAAGAAGGTTGGCGCGATCGTTTTTGCAGACCAGGCCGAGCTGCGCGCCCTCGAATCTCAGGTATTTCCTTACATCGAGAAAAACATCGCCGAAGAAATCGCGCGCGCGCGAACCCGCACCGGCGTACAATTCATCATTCTCGATGCTGCGATCTTGCTCGAAACGGGTTGGCATCGGCATTGCGACAAGGTCCTTTACGTCGACGCCCCACGCGACTTACGACTCGCGCGCGTGCGGGACAAGCGAGGCTGGACCGAGGCGGAACTCGACCGCCGTGAAAAAATGCAGATGCCGCTCGAGGAAAAGAAGGCGCGCGCCGATGTGGTCATCGTGAATGACGAGGATTTCGAGAAAGTTAGACGCCAGGTGGAAGATACACTGGTACGCTGGAAGGTTATCTGCTAGAATCAAACGACATCATTCCATTGCCTGCCGCTGGCGAGTTCGCAAGCCGCACTAAACATGTCGTGCGCCCCTGCGAAAATGAGGAACAGCTTCCCGTCTCGTGCCAGCCTTAGGAGGGACACTCATGCCGGATATCCGCGGCCGAAAAGACGGCAACCCGATCCGCACGCGCCCTCGCCCTGCCAAGCCTGAAAGCCATTCTGGATTTGGTCAGGACATTCTCGACGAGGAAACGCCCGAAGAAACGACATCCCACGACGAAAAAGCCGACGGCGCACCGGCCGAGAAGCCGGTGCGCGCCCGCCATGCGCCCGCAGCGCCTCGCGATGACGAGGAACACATCGGCTTCGATCAGGAAACCAACGATCGCTACGAGGAGATCAAGCGTGGCTCCACGCACATCTCCGAGTTGCAGCAAATGACCATGGCCCAGCTCCAGCGCGTCGCCAAGGAGGAACAGCTCACCGACTACTCGGGGCTCAAGAAACAGGATCTGATCTTCAAGATCCTCAAAGAACGTGTCAAGCAGAACGGCCTGATGTTCGGCGAAGGCACGCTCGAAACGCTCCCCGATGGCTTCGGCTTCCTCCGCAGCCCCGACTACAACTACCTCCCGTGCCCCGACGACATCTATATCTCGCCGAGCCAGATTCGCCGCTTCGGCCTCCGCACCGGCAGCGTCGTGTCGGGCCAGATTCGGCCGCCGAAGGAGAACGAACGCTACTTCGCGCTGCTGCGCGTCGAGGCGATCAACTATCACGATCCGGATCTCTTGACGCAGAAGGTCGTCTTCGACGATTTGACGCCGTTGCATCCGAATCAGCGTCTGAAACTGGAGACGGAGCCGAACGAGATCAACATGCGCATCATGGATCTCGTGACGCCGATCGGCAAAGGCCAGCGCGGCCTGATCGTCGCGCCGCCGCGCACGGGCAAGACCGTTCTGTTGCAGAAGATGGCCAACAGCATTCTCGTCAACCATCCCGAATGCTACGTCATCGTGCTGCTCATCGACGAGCGCCCCGAAGAAGTCACCGAGATGGAACGCAGCGTCCGCAGCGAGCATTCCGAAGTCGTATCCTCGACGTTCGACGAGCCGTCGAGCCGGCATGTGCAAGTCAGCGAAATGGTGATCGAGAAGGCTCGCCGCATGGTCGAGTTCGGCACCGACGTCGTCATCCTGCTCGATTCGATTACGCGATTGGCTCGCGCTTACAACAATGAATGCGAACACTCCGGCAAGATCCTCTCCGGCGGTGTCGACGCGAACGCATTGCACAAGCCGAAACGCTTCTTCGGCGCCGCTCGCAACATCGAAGAAGGCGGAAGTTTGACCATTCTCGCCACCGCCCTCATCGACACCGGCAGCCGCATGGACGAGGTGATCTTCGAAGAGTTCAAGGGCACCGGCAACATGGAGTTGCACCTCGATCGCCGGCTCGTCGACAAGCGCGTCTGGCCGGCCGTCGACGTGAACGCCTCCGGCACGCGCAAGGAGGAGCTGCTGGCGACGCCGGACGAATTGCGCATGACGTACATCCTGCGCAAGGTGCTCAGCGACATGAATCCTGTGGAGGCGATGGAGCTGCTCATCAACCGCATGGGCCGCACCAAGAGCAACGCCGAGTTTTTGAAGACGTTGAATCTCGCTTAATCGCTATTGACGGACACGCGTCATCATCACCGCTCGGCGGCTTAGCACACGTGTGGATGCGGTGCGCTAAACCGCCGAGCGAGCGTTTTTGACGCGTGGCGCCGAACACGTTCACGTGGAGCCGCCATGCCGACGTACGAAGGTTCCCTCGCCGGGCCGCACGGCCGATATGCGATTGTCGCGTCCCGCTTCAACCACGAAGTCGTCGACCGCCTTGTCGCTGGCGCGCAGGACGCGCTGCGCAAGCACGGCATCAACGACTTCGATCTCGCGTGGGTCCCTGGCGCGTTCGAGTTGCCGATCGTGGCGCAACGATTTGCCGCATCGAAGAAGTACGCGGCCGTGATTTGCCTCGGCGCCGTCATTCGCGGCGACACCGATCACTACGACTACGTCTGCCAGGCCGCGACCGATGGCGTCTTGCAAGCCGGCCTCGCCACTGGCGTCCCCGTCCTCTTCGGCGTGTTGACCTGCGACACCGACGAGCAGGCGCTGGACCGCGCCGGCGGCAAAGCGGGCAACAAAGGGGCCGACGTCACCCTCGCCGCCATCGAGATGGCAAATCTTCTCAAGCAGTTGCCTTGACGCTTCTACACAGAAAGCCGGGAGGGCGAGGCTCCTGCCGAGCCTTGAACTTTCAGCGGGTTCACGGCTCGGCAGGAGCCTC
>DASRSQ010000661.1:0-3442 GCA_035656475.1 Gemmataceae bacterium
GGGACCATTCCGCGAGAATTGGGGCTGTAGAATGGTCCCGAAGGTCAGCTTCCAAAAATTCGCGATCCCTCAGCTAAGCCTTGACGGGACACTAGCCGCCCTTGACGAACTTGTTTGGCGTGCCTTCGAGCGGTCCACCGGCTGCTGGTCGCCAAAGGACAATTTCCTCGATCTTCTTCGCCAGGGCGAAATCCTTGTCGGTGATGCCGCCCGCCGAGTGGGTTTGCAGCTTCACCCAGACCTTTCCCCACGTCACGGCCAGATCGGGATGGTGGTAGGCGGCTTCGGACAGGTAGCCGATGGCGTTCACCAGGAGGAGCGTCGTTTGCCATCCTTCTGTCGTGAACTTCCGCCTGATCCAGCCGTCTTCCAGATACCATCCGTTCAGACCATGCTCGGCCAGCTTACCGGGGATTTCAGCTTCGGTATATGTCTTTTCCTTCTCGGCCATGATTGACTCCTAACCCGTTGGGGCTGCTTGATTTTGGAGGATGCGAAGAACGGAAAGCCAGGAATGGCGGAAAAGTTCATTTCGGAGTGGTCGGCCAGCCGTCGGTCGTGAACTTGCGGCGCAGCCAGCCATCTTCGAGATACCATGCGGCCAGGCCATGCTCGGCGAGCTTGCTGGCAATTTCGGCGTCGCTGTAAATTTTTTCTTCCGCCATGGGGCGGATCCTCACCCGATGAGTTACTGTAGATGCCCATAGACCGTGGGAACACTCTCAGGTCCACCGATATTCGCCGCCAATGGCATTGCTGTGCCAATAGCACCTTTCACTCAATCTCCGAAGAAAACAGGGAACTGCCATAATGCGAGTGCGCAGACATTCTGGTCTCCCCGAAAATCGAGGCTGGACGCTGAAGTGGATTTTCAACTGCATAGGCTATCGCGGCGCGCAAGTGGCCCCGCCCTTGGTCATGGTCTGCGGCGAAGCGTGTCGATTCTTTCCTGGAGTTTCGCGGCGTCGGCCTCGACGGCGCCAAGCGGTCCGGGAGCGACCGTCTTCTCCCGGGTGTAGCCGATGTGCTTCATCCATGCGCCTGAACGCAACACCCGTTTCTGTTCGACCAACTTGAACATCGGATCGGCTTTGATCTTCGCAACGCTCTCGTCCGGCGTCTTCGCGCCGAGCGCAGCCAGAAGCGTTTGCGCCACGAGCAGGTGGCCGTCGTCGCCAAAATGAACGTGGTCCCTCGAGTAAGGGGTGGTGCGGGCATCGCGGGCCTTCCGCATCGCGCTGTGCAAATCGATCACCGTCACGCCATCGATCTTCAAGCCCCTCTCCCATTTCGCATAATCAGTGAGGACCGCGTCGTAATTGACTTCGTCTTTCTTCGGCACGAAATCGTAGATCGGCGGCGTGACGAGGTAAATCCGCTTCACGCCCGCCTTCTGGCACTGCTCGATAAGCTTCGTGACCCCCTTCTTGAATGCCGCGAACCGGTCCTTGTTTTGCGGGAGATAGATGCCGTCGTTCATGCCGTAGCAAGCGAAGACGACCTCCGGTCGCGTCTTCTCCAGCACGCGACCGAGGCGTTCGAAGAGACATGGCCGGGGGAATTTGCCTCCAGCATGGCCGTCCTCGCTCAGCCCGGAGAGCGTCTCGCTCGCCAGCCCGAGTCCGATGATGTCAAAGTCCTTCTTGGGGTAAAGCTTCTCGAGGTAGTACGTCGTGAAGTTGACATATCCGCCAGCCTGCGTGTTGCTGTCGCCGAGGAAGACGACGCGCTTACCAGCCAGCGATTCCGCATCTTGTGCTGCGACAGGGAACGTGAAGGCTGAACAGAGGGTCAATGCAAGCGCGAATCGTGTCATGTCTTGCTCCGTCCGATTGTTATTGGAACCCGGTAGGTTTTGGTGTTGACCATTCTAGTGCATTGTCAAGGCTAAGCCTTGACGCGACACAAGTGCGAAAGCCAGTCCCTTTGCAGATGGTTGACACCTCATTTGGCTGCGCGACTCCATAGACAAGCGCCTCGCAGAATGTTATTATCATTCTTGCACTCCTACCGCCATCCTCACACCTTGCGAATACCTACCATGCGCAACGTTTCGCTGTTCCTGGTTGCCGCGATCGGGTTGGCGATCCGTTCACCGATCTTGGCTCAACCGGCGGCGGAGCGCAAGGGGATCGAGTTTTTTGAAGCGAAGATCCGCCCGGTGCTGGTTGAGCATTGCTACAAGTGTCATTCGGAGGATGCGCGCAAGAATCGCAAGCTCAGGGGCGATCTCGCACTCGACACAAGGGCTGGCCTTGCGAAGGGGGGCGCCAACGGCCCTGCGATTGTGCCCGGCAAACCCGCGGAAAGCTTGCTGCTCAAGGCGCTGCGGCATGAAGGCAATTTGCGGATGCCACGCGACGGCAAACTTCCCGCGGCGATCATCAGCGATTTCGAAACCTGGATCAAGATCGGGGCTCCCGATCCACGTGACGGGAAGCAACCCGCTACGGCCGCGGAGATCGATTGGACCAAGGCACGTCAAGCCTGGGCGTTTCAGACGCCTGTCAAGCATCCGCTGCCCAAGGTCAAGAACGCGGCCTGGGCCAGACGCGATATCGATCACTTTATCCTTGCCGAACTGGAGAAACGCAATCTCAAGCCCGTCGGACCGGCGAACAGGCGCGATCTGATCCGGCGCGCGACGTTCGATCTCATCGGGCTGCCCCCCACGCCGGACGACATCGACGCGTTTCTCAAAGATAATTCGCCTGATGCATATGCCAAGCTCATCGATCGCTTGCTCGCGTCCCCTCATCACGGCGAACGCTGGGGCCGATATTGGCTCGACGTCGCCCGCTATGCCGAGGACAAGGCGCTGGCGTTTGTCACACCGCGGCCCCATGCGTATCGGTATCGCGACTGGGTGGTGCAGGCTCTCAACAGCGACATGCCCTATGATCGATTCGTGCGTCTGCAACTTGCTGGCGACATGCTCAAGGATCCGGAACCCGATCCATTCGTCAAGCTTGCAGGCCTCGGCTTTCAGGGGCTTGGCCAGGAATATCATCGCGGCTCGGTGGCGGCCCAGGTCATCGCGGATGAACTTGACGACCGCGTCGACACGCTGACGCGCGGTCTGCTCGGTTTGACGGTGGCCTGTGCGCGCTGTCATGATCACAAGTACGACCCGATTCCGACGCGCGACTACTACTCGCTCGCCGCCGCCTACAACGGCTCGAATCTCGACGTGCGGGCACTTGCGGACACCGACACCGTCGAACGCTACCGGACATGGGAGAAGTCACTCAAGGAAGCCGAAACCAAGGCGAAACAGTTCAAGGACAAGAAAAAGCGGACCCAGGACGAGATCAAAGCGATCGTCAACAAGGACCCGGAAGTGATGCGACTGCGCAAGGAAGCTCCGCCTCCCTTGCCGATGGCTCATGTGGTCACGGGCGGCGGCACGGCGATGAAGGTCAATATTCGCGGCAACGTTGAG
>DASRSQ010000662.1:0-6287 GCA_035656475.1 Gemmataceae bacterium
TTATCCTCCGACGACATCTGCGAGGACGCAACCACACTCACGATTCACGGCAGCGGTTTCTTGCCCGGCACCAACACCGTCGCCTTCACGCCAGCCGGAACCGCGGGCACGGTCACCTACGTCGACTCACACACGCTCAGCGTCACAGGCATCACCGGCCTTACTGCCGGCGCGCTCTACGCCGTCGTCACGAATACCAACGGCAGCAGCGGCAGTCCCGTCCAGGTCGCCACGGTCGAGCCGACGCCATCGATAACGTCCAGCAGTAGCAACGTCACGCAAGCGACCGGGAACTTCACGTTCCACGGGACCGGCTTCGTTCCGTCCGGCACGTCAGTGTCGCTGTCGAGTGGCACCTACACTGTCGTCAGCGTTTCGCCGACCTCGATCACGGTCAACTTCACGGTAGCGCCGTCTCTCGGCTCGCTGACCGCCACGGTAATAACGGCCTGCGGGACGGATAGCGACGTGGAGGTTGCGAATATCGTCGGCGCTGGCAGCGGGTCTACGTTGGTTGGGCACTGGCCCCTAAATGAAACCAGCGGACTCATAGCGCACGACTCGACTACCAACGCCAATGATTTGACGCTGGTGGGCAGCACTCCGCCGTGGGACGCCGACACACCGGGATCGCAGGCGGGCAGCGGCGGCTGCGTAGCACTTGGCTCCGAGTATTTCCAACGGGGAACGGACACCGGCCTGCCGCACGGCTCCAGCGATGTGAGCGTATCGTTTTGGTTCAAACTCACGTCCTCCAGCGATGTGCTCAACTTTGCTTACGGCACCTCTGATTATGTTGTTTTCCAGCGGAGCGGCAGCAGCGGCATTACGTTGTTCGACGAGAGCGGCACGCACAGCATCGCCGGCGCTACCTCTGGCATCTCTGATAGCGCCTGGCACCTCTACACGATGACGTGGAAGGGAAGCGATGCGAGCTGGAAATACTACGAGGATGGCACGCTGGTTAATTCTGGAACGAGCCTTCCCCTGTTAAACAGCAACGCTGGATTCATCGAAATCACCAGCTCCGGCTCTGGTAAAATGAAAGACGTGCGAATCTACAGCGGCGTCCTGAATGCAACCGATGTGAGCAACATTTTCGGGGGCTCGCCGCCATGAGCTATCTCGTGGCAGCGCGGTGATCGACTCTGCGATTCTTATCTGAGAGGTTGTTTCGACATGCCTCGTGTTCCTCTACTTCGTGGGTTCGGACGGCGTAAGCCTGGCGCGTGGGCACGCGTCAATTGGACTCATCCGATCGCGCGTGGGCTCGTCGGTTGCTGGCTGCTCAATGAGGGGGGGGGGCACGACTGCACGCAATATTGCCAATCGCGCCATCAATGATGGGGCATTAACGAACTCGCCAAAGTACGCGCCGAGCCAGGCCTCAAGTAGCACCGGCGTCAGCCTCACGGCAGCGTCGTCGCAACTCATCAGCGTGCCATATTCGTCCGCTCTCGAATGCCCAAATATCACGATTATCGCGTGGGGAAAGCCAAACGCCTCAAGCCGCGCCTATGTTTGTTCGCGCAACTATGCCGGCTCCGTGCCATACCATCTGTGCGCTGGAGGTTCCGCCCTAGGCGGAACGCAGATGGATGGTTTCGCGCGATACAGCGGCGGGTGGGCCAGTAGCGGCATCACCACGGACGTTCGAGGGGATGGGAAATTTCACCAGATCGGCGGGAGCTTTGACGGCGCAACGCTGAAATATTGGGTTGATGGCAAGCTGGACGCCTCACAAAGCAACGGCACCGCATTGCCGACCCAAACATCGAATTTGTTCATCGGAGAATACCCGAACGATGGTCACTACTGGGACGGCATCCTTGACCATGTCCTGATCTGGAATCGAGCGCTATCCGCAGCAGAAATCCGACAACTCTACGAGAATCCCTTCTGCTTCCTCGGAGGTGGAAGCAGGCGTCGCCCTTTTGGGGTGTCAATCGGGGGCTCGTTCTATTCCGTCACCGCCACTGACGGTCCAAGCACGAGCGATGCTCTCACACGTGCAGCAGTCGTGACGCGCACCCTCGCCGCTGCTCCCACCACGAACGACACGCTTGCACGCCTGGCAACGCTGGGGCGGCCACTGGTCGATTCTCCATCCACCTCGGACGGCCTGGTCAGCGTCAAGGCGCTGCCGCGCTCGCTCTCGGAATCTCCTTCCACGAGCGATTCGCCCGCACGCGCCATTGTCTCTGCGCGGCCCCTCTCCGACAATCCAACCGTCAGCGATAGCCTGGTCCGGGCCGAAACGCTGGCGCGCTCCAACGCCGATTCTCCGGCAACGTCAGATAGCCTTGTCCGCGTGATCGTCAGCGCGCGACCTCTCGCCGATGCGCCGCTGGTCTCCGATTCACTGGCCCGCGTGCTGGTGCTAGCCCGGCCTCTGGCGGATTCGGTCAGCACCGCAGACGTGATCGCACGCATCGAGGTTGCTGCGCGAGGACTGGCGGACGGGCCGACGGTATCGGACGGGCTCGTGCGCGTGCTGCTTGCTGCGCGATCGGCCGCAGATAGCGCATCGACAACGGATGCGCTGGCGCGAGCCTTGACTCTGGGGCGTCCGCTCGGCGATGCACCAACGGTCAGCGATTCACTCAACGCATCATCCGCGAAGGCCAGATCCGCCGCAGACAGCCCATCGACTTCGGACGTGCTGGAGATAGCAGGAATCACGGTCACCGCGGCGGACAGCCCGGCCACGCTCGATGCGCTGGTCAGGATCTATGGGGGCGTCCGTTCGCTGGCTGATTCCCCGAGCGTCGTCACGGTTATCGTGGTGACTGCTCCGCCTGCGCCGCTCCGACAGATCATCGTTTGGTCCGGCGCCACGCGAATTACCGTGGATTGGTCCGGCGCAACCGCGGACATCAGCTGGTCGGGCAGCACACGAACCGAGGTGAGCTGGTGAAGACACTATCAACTCCTGTCCGTCTCAACATGCCGGTGCCGATCGGGAAGGCCTCCACAAGGAAGGCGTACCGGCGTCCAGGTTCGTGATCGATGACAAGTCAGTTGATCCAAAAAGTTCCGAAAAGTGCCCTTTTCGGAACTTTTTTCGCCTTTCGCTTCAAAGGCGAATTTTCTGAGTCGGCTAACGCTCGTCCGGCGCCCGATCCGCTGGACTGAACAGAGCCAAGCCCGCGGCGGCGCGATCCTCGAGAACCGCCAGCTTCGCCGACGTCCCGGGCAGCGTCGTGGTCGGTGCGGGCAGCTCGCGCCCGCAGCCATCCCCGAGGCCCAGGCCGCGGCGACCGTGGATCCGGCGCCGTTCCGCTGCGCTGAGGATCCGGCAATCCTTGCTTCGTCGATCCATGCCGGAGTTTACCGCGATGTCGGCGCCGGCTCAAACTGAGCAGCGATTTTTCCGCCGCATTTAGGGAAAAGCGGCGGATTTGGTCCAGTTGCGTTACGCTATTAGGACCGCCCCGAACTTGAGCTCCATCTCCCTGGCGAGGATTCGATCCACATGCCGACGGGTTATGGGGACGCCGTTGGCGGTCCTGACACCAAACCGTCGTAGCCACCGGGCAATCCTCTCGCATGACCAATTCGCCAAGCGCTTTCGTGTCATTCCCGGGATCCACTGTCGATACGGCTCGTTGGCCTTCTGCATCTTCTTCAGCGCGCTCGCCCTGGCGCCGCGTTGGATCTCTGCTTTCGTCAGCTGGTGGGCGCCGGGGTGACGGCCGCCAAGCGGCGCGCCCCAGGCCTTGGCGCGAGCAATGCCGGCTCTGATCAATTCGCTTCTTGTTGGCCTCAATTCCACGCTGATGCGGCAATATTCGTCGTCCGGTCGCTCGGCATGAGCGTGTTTTTCGGCAGGTCTCAGCGCCCGCATCTCAAGCTCCAGTTCGTGAAAATCATTGGACAGATAGCCGATCTATGCCTCCCGTAAGCAGTATAGTTGCTCTCGCCGTTGAGGATCAACAGGAGGGAGGTGGCGCCGTGGGAAATCAGCCTTTTTACAGTGTCGGGGAAGTGGCGCACCAGCTTGGTGTCGAGCCAAGGGTGTTGAGCGATCTGTTCTATCTTCGAAAGCTGAGCAACGAACGTTGCCGGGTCTTCAGCGGCCGGCGCCTGATCCCAGCCGACTACGTTGATGAGATTCGTACCATCGTGGCCGCGCACCAGGCCGAGAGTTCTGCGGCGGCGAGCATCGCCGGTTAGTGTTTCACATGATGGCAAACGATAACGTCCGAACGCATGCGGTGCTGACAAAATGCTGGGGCGTTGGTGCAAATATGACGGGAAATGACGGGGTTTTTTGAGTCGAGATGGTGTTTCACAGGATGGGAAATGACAGGGTTTTTTGGGTCGAGATTGGCCGCTCGGCCAGCGCGCAGGCGTGTTTCACTAGAAGGAAAATGATGGAGTTCGAACGCCCTCGCCGTGCCGAGGTGTGTTGCAGATATTGGGGAATGCTGGGGTCGCCAAAGTGTCAAATCTTGAGGAATCTTGAGGTCGCCAAAGTGTCAAATCTTGAGAAATCTTGAGGTCGGAATGATCAGCTTTCTTGGGGTCGGCAGCCGTGGCGTAGTGTTTCACTTGCTAAAGGATGCCAAGGCCCGAACCCTGGCGCTGGGTTCATGAGGTGTTTCGCTTGGTGGTAAAAGTAGGTAATTGCACCGCCGCCGCTGTTAACTTTTGTTAAGGTCTGCCGGAGGCCTTTGGCGCGTTTCGGAAGCTGACAAAAGTAGACTTCGAGCAGCGAAGTTTCGGCCAAAAAACGCGAGCAAACCCCTGTGAATGACACAGAGCGAGAAGCGGCCCAAAGTGTTTCAGATGTTGAATAATGTTAAGTCCGCGACGGGAGAGCAATCGATGGATGGCGAACTGACGGGACCGCGGCTTGGAGGTTTCAACGCCGGCATTACCCTGGCGGAAGAAGCCCGCAAGTTCTACGAGCCGCTTATTCCCATCGCCATGGAGCTGCAACGCCAGGGCCTGTCACTCCGGGACATCGCTGACGAATTCGAACGCCGCGGCATCTTGACGCGCACCGACCATGACTTCTTGGTGAATTGCTGCGATCGGATGGGACGTCCTCGCCCCAAGGATTTCCGGCCTCATTGCTGGGCGGCCGCGCAGGTGCGGCGTGTGCTGATGCGCGGCTACGAGGCCGCAAATCTGCCATATCCGGCGAAACCCCGCTCAGCAAACGTGCCATCTGTTCCTCGCAATCCACTACCTTCTGAAACGAAAGGACAACCGCAATGCCTTCCGCGCTGACCAAGCCCTCGTACTCCGACATTCGCCAGGATTACACGGTGACAACACACACCGAGGATCTGCGCGAAGTCAAGCCGATCTCGCACCCGCAGCTCGCCAAGCCGTCGACGAGCAACCTCGCCGCGCGCCAGGCAAGCGGTGCCGAACTTCGAGCGCATCTGAGCGAAACCGGCTTCCTCGGCGCCGCCGAGGAGAAGCTGCGCGACGCCGACGCCTGGCTCAAGGACAATCCCTCCGCCACGGCGGTCTCGCTCCTCGACTACATGGCCGGCGCCGGCGCGCTGGGTCACATCCAGCTCGGCGACTCCACGCTCCTGCGCGCTGGTAAGTGGGTCTACGGCGATGACTTCGTGCTGAACAAGCTGAGCGATGTCGAGGTCGATCATGTCGCCGAGATCCAGCGACTGAACCGCAGGATCGAAGCTCTCGAGGCCGAGAACGTGCGGCTCCGGCTCAGCAAGTAACCATCGGCGAGCGCCGGCGTCGCCGCCGGCGCATCCCTCACCCCCGGATTCCCCTGGAGCCTGACGCATGAACTTTTCCCGCGATTACGGTCCCCTTCAAGTTTCGCACCGACCGACGCACGGCGACTATTTCGATTCGATCCTGCACTTTCATGTCCGTGAACTTCCGCCGATCTACGAGACCATCGAGACGAAGATCGCGGAGCTGGTGAAACAGCACCTCACCGATCCCGCGCGGCAGCTGCCCGAGGTGATCCTGTATCGGGAGTTGCGCGACAAAGACACCGGCATCGCTGACGTCCTCGCCAAGATCGACGCCGACCGTGAATTGCTGCAGATCGACCATCGCCGGGCCATCCTCACGCTGAGCGGCGAGGAATTGGCGACCACACTGGCCAGCATCAAGGAAAAGCTGCAAGCCGTCGAGTCGCGTGTGCAGGCGGTGCGTGACGGTCAAGACGCGTTCCGTCGCGAAGTCGCCAAGGCACGCGACCTGGCTGTCGCCGCCCTGGATCGGCTGCTTGTTGCGGCGTTGCCGACCCTGAACGATCTACTCGAAGCCGAGGTCAAGCGAACGCACTCGGA
>DASRSQ010000663.1:0-4404 GCA_035656475.1 Gemmataceae bacterium
CATGCTCAATGCGGACGAGCAAAAAGATCACGCCCGGCGATTCTTCGAGCACTTCAGCCGGGTGATGCTCAATCCGAATGATGCGGACGGCGAGATGGCGGCGTTCGATCCGGCCAGCCTGATGGAGGCGGCGCTGGCCAAGAAATTGATTCCCGCGGGCCGATTGAATGATCAGGCCCAGCTCCGGGATGAATTCCGCAACGGCGTGCGTCAGACCAGCCTGTATCGCGGCGACATGCACTGGGGCACCTACCACATCATGTCCGTCAAGCAGCCGCGCCAGCGCGCGCTCGTCGTCGTCACCCGGCACCCCAACGAAACCACCAACACCTCGCTCCGCCTGCGCTGGTGGCTGTCCCACAGCAACAACCGCTGGCTGATAACCGAGATGGAAGACATGGATTATGGCATTCGCCTGTCGACGGTCTTGGCAGGCGGGCTGGTGGGTGCGGACCCACCGCTGCGCACGCTTCATGATGCCGCCGATTCCATCGTCATCCGTAACAACTTCGACGAGGCCGACCGCATCCTCGGAGGCCTCGCCGTCAAGAATCTGCCCCCCGCCGGCGCCGCCACCTATCACATGCTGATCGCATCGATCCGGTCGCGGCAAAGCCGCTGGGAGGACGCCATCGCCGGCTGCGACTCCGCCCTTCGCCTCGAATCCGACATGCCCGGCGCCGACTATCTGGCGTCCGTCTGCCTTAACCATCTACGCCGCGACGATCAGGCCCTGAAGCGCGCCAGCGCCGCCCAAAAATCATATGGCGATGACCCCGTGATCTGTTACGAGATCGGCGTCGCCTCCGCCAACACCGGCCAGTTCGCCGCCGCCGCCGTCCAGTATCGCAAGGCCCTCGACGCCAATCCCAACCACAAGAACGCCTTCCTCAGCCTGCTGCGCTGCGTCGGCCCCGATGTCCAGAACAACGACATCGGCGACCGCCTGCGCAAGATGAAAAACCCCAGCGATAACTTCCAGCAATTCGCCGACGACTGCTGGATGGCACGCGACACGGCCACGGTGCAGATCCTTGCCAACTCGATGTTGCAGCTCAATCCGCAGCATCCGGAAGCCAACTTCTACAAGGCGCTGGCCCAGGCCGACCAGGAGCGCCTCGTGCCGGCCCTGGCATCGTTGCGGGTTGCCCTCGCGCAGCAGGCCTTCGACGCACGCCGTGATTTCTACTATGCCGAATTCGCCCGCTGCATCGTGTCGCGCGACCTGACGATGCAGGTGTATGCCAAGCTCCCCGATTCACGCCGCGCGTTCCGGGCCCTGGGGGACGAACTCAAGCTATCCGGAAAATTCGAAGACCTGCCGGCGCTGATCGCGGAGCATGTCAAGAAATGGCCGCGCGATCCACAGGTGCTCCTGTTCCAGGGCGACCTGCAGTTGCGCGACGAGCAATACGCGCTCGCCGACAAGAGCTATACCAAAGCCTTTGCCGAGATCAACGATCCGCCGGTGCTGGAGCGTTATCGGTTCAACCGGATCAACGCCCGTTACCTGGCGGGGGACGTCCTGGGCGCGTATCACGCCATCGGCCCGCAACGACTCTGCTTCCAGCAGCTCGCCAACGCCTGCTGGTACGACAAGAAGATGGCCGAGTTGAAGCTGCTCGTCGAAGCACACGACAAGAATGACGCGATCGACCCGCAGCTCACACGCTTCCGCTGGCGCCTGGCGATTTTCGACAAGCGCTTCAATGATGCCGGCAAGAGCTTGCGCTCCGTCTTTGGCCGAAACGTCGGTAACGATCCGGACCGCCGGCTGATCGAAGATTTTCTCTACGACATGATCGACACGGGCAACGTCCTTGAAGGCTATCAGCGCTGCCCCGATCGCCAGCTCGCCCTTGAAATCATCATGACGGACCTCTCCCGAAGCGGGCGCGACACGGACCTCAAGGGAGTGGTCGACTCCCATCGCCAGGCTTTCCCCAATGATCCGGTGCTGCAGATGTGCACCGGCGCACTGGCCGCGGATAAGCAGGACTGGGCCGCCGCCGTCGCCGCCTATCGGTTGGGCTGGAAGCATCTCCCCGAGGCGAAGAAGCAGCGCTGGTCGCATGCCTATCAATTCGCCGCCGTCAAGCTTGGCAAACCGGTCCAGGCCTATGTCGACATGGGAAGCAGGCCCGACCAGTTCCGCCAACTGACAACGACGCTGCTCAACGACAAGCAGACGGACCAGTTCGAGGAGCTAATGAAGGTGCAGCGCAGGCAGCAGCGGAACCTGATTCCCGAACTGCCCGCGTACGAGGCCAGGCTCAAGCTCCTGCATGGCAAACATGCCGAGGCTGCCGACTTGCTCCTCAATTACCTGAAGGATCGCCCGCGCGCCGAACAGCAACGCATCGGCGATAGCTTCCTCAACGACCTTGCTCGCTTCGACCTCGCCCCCGAATCCTATCGCTGCCTCCCCGACAAACGCGACGCCTTCGGCTACATGGTCTTCAAGTATCGCCTGCCGGAGCGTGCGAAGGAATACGGCCGCCTGATCGAAGAACACGCCAGGCTGCACCCCGACGATCCGCGCCTGCTCATCGAGCGTGCCGAGCTGCATTTCCTGAAAAAGGAATACGCCGAGGCCGAAAAGACCTTCGTCCAGGCCCGCCGCATCAACCCGAAGGACAACCAGGCACGCTTCGGTCTGATCCGCACGCGCATCCGTCTCGGCAAAGCCGCCGACGCCTATCGCGAGCTCGGCGCCAGCTCGCAAACCTTCCTCGATGTCGCCAACCAGTGCGTGTTCCTCAAGGACGGCGCCCAGCTCGAACGCGTGGTGGCCGCTCATCGCAAGGCGTTTCCGTCGATTAAGAATCTAACGGTGTGGGACATCGAGGTGCTGTATCAGAAGAAGGATTACGCAGAAACGGTCAAGGCGCTGGAGGCGAACCGTGCCTTGTTCAAGAGCCCGCTTCATCGCTGGAAGTGCGAATCGTACCTGGTGCGCAGCCTGGTCAAGCTAAAGAAGACCGACGCAGCCATCGCCGAAGCCGAAACGATCGCAAAACGCCGGGACTCCTCGCAAGTGCTGCTCGCGCTGGCGGTGGCGTCGAAGTCGGACGTGCCGCGCCTGATCGAGCTTTTCGAAAAGAAGAATGTGCAGCGCTTTTTCCTGGAAGATTGCTATCGTGACGAGGACCTCGGCGCACTGCTGCGAAGCGACGCCTTCAGCAAGTTGCGCGAGCGCTTCCCGCCGCCGCCAAACGTGACGCCAATCGTCCCTTTTGACGACGACAATCTCGATTAGCTTCTTGTTCCCAAACGGAGTTTGGAACGAGGGTGAGATGCACAAGCCCGACGCGTAAGCGAAGTTCGCAAAGTTAACTCAAGGCTCTGAAAGCCGATGAATCACCATGATGTCGGACTGTCGCGCCGCGAGGTGCTACGCGTGGGCGCCGCCTGCGGTCTCGGGTTGACGCTGCCGACGCTCCTGCGCGCCCAGGCGCAGACGCGGCCGAACGGCACATTCGGCCGCGCGAAATCGCTGATCGTGCTCTACCTGCACGGCGGCCATGCCCAGCAAGAAACGTGGGACCCGAAGCCGGATGGCCCCGCGCCCGAGCGCGGCGAGTTCGGCGCCATTGCCACCAGCGTCACCGGCATCCGCTTCAGCGAGTTGTTGCCACGCTCAGCACGGATCGCGCATCGCCTCACCGTCATCCGCTCGCTGAGCCATGGCAACGCCAATCACGTGCAGGCGACGATGAACGCCCTGACCGGGCATGGTCATACGCCGCAGGCCGAAGCACGAGGCGATTTCCCGCCGTCGAGCACCGACTTCCCGCCGTTCGGCGCGGTCGTCAATCATCTGCGCCCGGGCAATCGCCTGCTGCCCGCGTGGGTGCAAGTCGGCCCCCTGATGCGGCGCTTCAACGGCACCGTCCTACACGGCCAGTCGCCCGGCTTCCTCGGCACACGCTACAGCCCGCTCGCTATCGATCAAGACCTCTTGCCAAGCAATGTGCGCATCAGCGCGGTCGCCACGGATGCCGATGTGCCGACGATGCGTCTTGGCCAGCGCGGGCGTCTCCTAGAACAGGTGGAGATGCAACGGCGCCAGCTCGATCACGCGGCCGAGGCGCAAAACTTCGGCGCCTTCCATCGTCAGGCGTTCAACCTGCTGAGTTCGCCGGCGACCGCGCGGGCTTTCGATCTGTCGTCCGAGCCGGCCTCGGTGCGGGCACGCTATGGCGCGACGCAGTTCGGCCAGCGCTGCCTGCTCGCGCGGCGCCTGGCCGAGGCGGGGGTGCCGATCATCAACGTCCACTTCTGCCAGTCCCCGGACGGTTCATGGGATACGCACGGCCGGCACTTCACGCAGATGAAGAATCTTCTATGCCCGATCTTCGATCAGGCCTTCGCCGGCCTGGTCGAGGACCTCGACCAGCGCGG
>DASRSQ010000664.1:0-16710 GCA_035656475.1 Gemmataceae bacterium
AAGAGCATGTCTTGCGGGTGTGTGCCGTCACCGAGGATGCGGTCGAGTTCGCGGTGCACTTCGCCGCCTCCCTCGCCGTCGGACCAGCTGGGCATGATCAGCGAGCACGATAGCACGCGCACCCCTTGCGCCTTCGCCCAGCGGACCGCATCGAGAAACGAATGCGGGTCGTCCGGCTCCCAGTTGACGAGCAGGATTTCCGCGTCCGGCGCCAGCGCGTGCAACACCTCGGCGCAGCGGATGCCATGCTGGCTATCGCGTGCTTCGAAATTCTGATCCTTGCGGAAGGAGCGGGTGCGGAGGGTGGCCGGCAGGCCGTTGCCGAGGAATGAGCGATAGCCGCGGAAGCCGGTATCGAGGACGGCGATGCGGACCTGCTGGCCGCGGACGCCGTCGGCATGCCAGCGCTGGATGCCGAGGTCGGCCAGGTGTTTGGCGCGCTCAGGGGCATTGGAGGAGATGCTGTCGTGGGCTTGCTCCGAATCGGTCGGCGGCGTGCGGGGCGAGCAGGCGGGCAGCGTCAGCAAGGCGCCGACGAGCAGCCAGCGCGACAGGCATGTGCGTGTCATGCGTTCTGCATCCAGCGAGCGTGGTGGGTTGGCTAAATCCCATCATCGACCAGATTCGCCGAATATCCGCAAGGAATCGCTTTTGCCCAACTCACCGCAATGCGAAGATAGGCAGGAATTGAGGAATGGGAAGAACCACGGGGCCCGGAGAGCACGGGGCGCGATTGCAGGAAGGCGCCAGACATCGATCAACAACTGCGGTCGTGATCGTTCTATTCAGTCTCTTTCTGCGCGCCCGCGGAGTGGCTTTATCCGTCAGGCGGCTTTGGTCGCCGACTTTGCAGGCTTCTTGGCAACGCGAGGCCGCGCCGGCGCGGCTTTTGCCGGTGTCCTCCGTCACTTGCATGTCCTGCAGGATCTTGATCAGCCGTTTGCGTTGCGCCCGGTCGCTGGCACTCCATTTTTCCTGGCCAGCTCAGTGATATTCGTTGGCAGACGATGGTTTGCTTGGTTTCATGAGAGCCCGCCATTCACGTCGCTTGTTTGGATCGCGCTGTCCGTTTGCGCGAGCGACGATGCGTGGATTGATCGCGCTGCTGCTTGAGCCGGGCTTGCAATATTGCCTTTGCTTTTTCGAGCTCGCGTTTGCGTGTCGCAGACAGGCTCTTCCCCGCGCGATTGATAAAGAACTGGATCATGCGGATGCCGGAGCCGATTCCCTTGGGACTGACGCATGAGCTCGCCATGATCCGGGCAATCGACTGCGCATCTTTGTTGAACGTGCCCTCGGGAGGATAGGTCGAAACCGTTTTCACCCCCGCGGACCAGTATTTCTTTGGGCGCGCCGATTTCTTTGTCCGTGTGGCCATGGTGTCTCCTCGCGCGATCGCTCACATCACGATTTGGACTTGGACTTGGCCGGCACATGCGCGCCTTTCTTGCGGGCCTTGGAAAGACCGATCGCGATCGCCTGTTTCTTGCTTGTCACCTTCTTGCCCGACTTGCCGCTCTTGAGCGTACCATGCTTGCGTTCGTGCATGGCTTTCTCGACTTCGTTCTGGGACTTCTTGCTGTATTTGCGAGGCATGATTCTTCTCCTTGTATTGAGTGCGTTCGATGCGGGCGTGCTGAGAAATTGAGCAACAATCATGCCGGATGAGCGACGCGGCGTACCAGTCGTCCACACATCGCTGGCTACAATAACGAACGCAACCATCCTGCGGAGTCATGTGATGACCGGGGCCGATTTACTCGTGCATTCGCTTCACGCCGCGGGCGTGCGCGTCCTCTTCGGCATGCCCGGCTCACACACGGTAGCCATCTACGACGCGATCGAACGCCACGGCGGCATTCGCACGGTCCTCATGCGCAACGAGCAGGCGGCGGCGTTTGCCGCGGACGGTTATGCGCGCGTCACCGGGCGGCCCGGCGTCGTCTGCACCACCGCGGGCCCCGGCGCCACCAACGCGCTGACCGGCGTTGCCGAGGCGTGGGCCGATTCCATGCCGGTGCTGCTGCTCACCGGACAGGTCAATCACGATCGCCTGCATGAGGAGTGCGGCAACTATCACGAGATCGATCTCGAAAGCATCCTCCGGCCTTGCACGAAATACGTCGGCACGGTGATGGCCAACGAGCAGATCCCGGCGATGGTCGCCAACGCATGGCGCGCCCTGACGGCCGGCCGACCCCGGCCGGCGGCGCTGATCTTGCCGCAGGATTTGATGGCGTCGCCGGCGGCCGCGGCGCCGATCCAGCTCGACAGCGCGAATCCGCGTCCGCCGTTGCCGGAAAGGGCGATCAACGAGGCGGTGCGCCTGCTCGCAGAGGCGAAGCATCCGGTCATCCTCGCCGGCGGCGGCGCCGTCTGGGCGGATGCGGCAGCAGAGATACGGCGTCTCGCCGAACGGCTCGATTGTCCCGTGGTGACATCGCTCAACGCGAAGGGGATCCTCGATGAGCGCGAGCCGCACGCCCTGGGGCACGCGCGTTCGATGCGTGGGCGCGTGGCCACATCGCATGCCGACGTGATGCTCGCGCTCGGCTGTCGCTTCACCGAGGTGATGACCGGCTTTCGCAAGATGCAGGTGCCCGATCGGCTCATCCAGATCGACCTCAATCCCGGCGAGATCGGCATGAACTATCCCGCCCGCGTCGGCATCGTCGCCGATGCGAAGGACGCGCTCCAGGCGATCCTCGCCCGGCTGCCGGCGCAAACGTCGAGCGACTGGCGCGACCTCTGGCCCAGCGCTCGCGCCGCGGCGCGGCCGAAGCCGGAATGGCTGATCGACACGCTGCGCGCCGAGTTGCCGGACGATGCAGTCGTCTTCACGGATGCCAGCGAGATGGCGTATCGCATGCACACCGATTACCCGGCATACCTGCCGCGCTCATTCTTTTATCCGTCCAACTACATCGCGCTCGGCTGGGGTTTCCCGGCGGCGGTCGGGGCCGCGGTGGCATTGCCGGACCGCGTCGTGGTCAGCTTCTCCGGCGACGGCGGCTTCGTCATGACCTGCCAGGAGCTCGCGACGGCAGCACGCTATCGCCTGCGCATGATTATCCTTGTGCACAACGACAGCGCTTACGGCGCGATCAAGCATCTGCAGCGGATCAAGTGCGAGGGACGCTATCACGATACCGATCTGAACAATCCGGATTTCCGCCTGCTCGCCGACGCATTCGGCGTCGCGAACCAGCGGGTGCATGATGCGTCCACTTTCCGGGCCGCTCTGCGAGACGCCCTGGCGCATTCGGTCCCGTATCTGATCGAGATTCCCGATGAGTGGCGATATTTGCGACATTGAGGTGATGACGACAAAAAAATCACAAGCCCGACGCGTGAGCGAGGAGCCCTTGCAAGGACGGCCTCGCTCACGCGTCGGGCTTGTGCAATTCCAACTCGATCGACTACTGCGGCGACACAACGCGCGGGCTGTTCGTGGCGCCGGTGCTGATCGCGCGGATGATCGCGCGGGGAGGGATCGGGGCGCCGATGGCGATCGGTTCGGCGGTGCCGCAGACGGCGCGGTTGCCGGCGGCGTCGGTCGCGATCAGTTGCACGTGGACGTGCGAGCCGATGCCGGATGGCGGTGTCCAGCGATGCTGTCCCTGGGCCGGCAATCCCTTGGCAATCAGGATCCACGGGCCTTGAGGCGATGCAGCGTATTGCAGCTCGACCGGACCTGGGCCGAAATTCTTGTCCTGGGCCGACCAGCGGATTTGCACATTCGCCTGGCCGCGATCGAAATTCGTGTGGACGTCGACAAGCTGAGCGGTGGGCCGGGTGCTGTCGACCTCGACCCAGCTATCGGGCGTATCGCCCGGCGCCGGCGGGGACACCGCGGCTTTGCCGTTGCGAGCAACCAGGGTCAGGCCGAACAGGCCTTCGCCGGGAAGTTGGAATTCGATCGGGCTGCGATTGCCCGGAACCTCGGCGTGCTTCTGCCAGCTACGGCCTTGGTCCCGTGTCAACCACACTTCGACAACCGCGATGCTTCCCTGGGCCGCGTTCTCGATCTGGTAGTCGAGGCTGATGCGCGTGTTGCTCATCACCGTGCCCGCGGGCGACTTCACCGGCGCGGTCGGCTGTTGCAGGGTGGCATCGTTGATGATGCTCGGTCCATTTTCCTGACGCAGGACCACGGGCGAAATCGGCTCGACGCGATCGGTGGCCTTGAACGGCATGCTCGGCTTCTCGTTCGACCAGTGCGGTCCCTGCGAACCGTCCGGCCGCATGCTGACAGAGCGCGAAGGCAACGGGGCCGGTTTGGAGAATTCCGTCGGTAACAGCAGCGGCGCCGGCTTGGAGTTCTCGGTCGGCATCGGCAGCTGCTTTTGTGGAATGCTCGTCTCAATGCCAGGTCCGCCGCCGCGTAGTTCCATCGGCAACGGACGCGGCTCGCTCTCCACAGGCCTCTTTTCGTTCACGCTCGGCGCCGGCTTGATGTCGATGGACGGCGTGCTGATTTCGAAGTTCGGCGTCTTGGGCTGCGTCGCCTGAACGGTCTTCACCGGCGGCGTCTTCATGCTGCGCAGCTGTTCCTGTCGGCTCGTTTGATTGCCCGCGAGGTCCTCGGCTGTTACCTGGATCAGGCCGGTGTGGACGACCTGGGCCGGGATACAGAACACGCTCGGCCGGCCCGGCATCGGCTCGAGCGGGCGGAAATTCTTGTCGCCGCCTTGATAGGCAAAACGCAGGCGAGTCGCATCGAGGTTCGGGTCGTTGATGTCGCACTGGATGAGCTGGCCGTCCGGCGAAGTGCCGAGGTTCAGCACCTCGACGGTCGGGGCCTGGGTATCGATGACGACAATCAGTCCGGGAGGCTCGCTGCGGACGTCGGGCGGATAGGCGCGACCCTGGCGATCGACGGTGACCATGGTGAAGGCGTACTCGCCGTCGGCCGGCGCCTGGAAATTGAACGCGCCCTGGAGCGGCGACGCCTTGTCGCGCAGCGTCCATGGAGCGGTCGATTGCTCCTTGACGTATAGGTGAATTTCCTTGATCGTCTGTCGCTGGGTGGGATCGTCGATGCGGATGGGGAGCTGGATCGTCCGCTTGTTGAGGTAGTTGCGCTGCGGCCCGACGACGGAAGCGGGAGATGTCGTCATCGGTCCATTCTGAACGATCGGCGCCTGCGCCCATGCGTCGCCGCTCGTCGTCCAGCCCAGCAACAGTCCGGCCAATGCACTGCCGCCCAGGCGCTTGAGTTCGCGAATGGTCATGACGTCCCCTCGCCACATGGAATCGCCCGGCTATTTCCCCGCGCCAGGCAGTTTCAAATAGGGTTTGCTTCGAGGCGAGGCTAATAGCCCGGATGCGGTAACAGGTCAAGAGCGAATCGCGCTCACGTCCATTCGCGTCCGAGACACGCAGCGGAGGAAGTGGCGTCTATCTCGCACAAAATCATGAGCGTTGGCAGGATCACTCGTGGCTCGGGCATCCACGCAATCGGACGGCGAATGCAGCGCGCAAAAAGATACCACCCGCTGGGGAAAGCGGGTGGTAGGGGGAGTGCGGGGTGATGGGTCAGGGGATAGGATTATTGGCGTGAGGAAGATCCTCGGCGTTCGAGCACGTTGTCCTGCAGTCGCGTTTCATTCGCAAGATTGGGGAAAACCTCGCGTCACGATCTCAGGTGTTGGCGGCTGGGGTCGTCCGCCTGTCGTTCTCGATCGCCTTGCACCTCCTTGGTTCGATTCGACGGAAGAGGATAAAGCAAGGTGCGTGCCAAACCGCGTCAGAAATCGCGAATGAGGGCGCAAGTCATTGAATTTCAATGTTCTTCGTTGCGACGATTGCTGCCAGGGCAGCGCGGAGGGGTCGTACCGATTGGAAAATTGTCGTCGAATGAGCACAATCGCGCTGAAATTGTTACAACAATTGCCCGCGTGGTGATACCAGGGCCACACCCGGCGTGACCGGGGCCCGGCGTGACTCCGACACCTGCCCCGCGTAGCCCAGCATCATCGGCAGGATGACCAGCGTCGTCACCAGCCACAGCACGACGGCAAATCCGAGCGCGTGCGGCCACTGAAAGCGCAACACTAGCCACAGACAAACGAACCATGCAACGAAGTGCCCGACGTTGAACAGGATGTTCCAGATGAATCGCCCGACCCGAAACTTGCTCGGAATGCCAAGTGGACCGGTTTCAAACTCCTCGATGACCCAGCCGTCGCGGCTGACGAATTGCCGATACCGCCCGGTTCCCGTTTCGACGAGATCAAAGCGCATCTTGGCGGGATCGTTAGGATCGGGCTGGATTTCCAGGGCGATGACACCTTGCCATTGGTACGGACGGTTCGTGATCGGATCTTTGTACTGGAACTTTTCGGTGTTGAGTCTATCGGGAAGGTGCTCCGAGACATAGGCAACGGTTTCGCCGTCGCGGTCGGCGCCGGTCTTCTTGGGGTCAGCCTTGATCGCCCACAGGTTCTTGGCCGGCCGCTTCATCATGTCTTCTTTGGTCACGAAGCTGAAGATGGTGTTGATGGGAATATTAGTCGGACTGGCCCCGCTGGAGAAGGCGACGGAGAAGCACCAGATGGCGAAGCCGAACGTCAGCACGGCGGCGGTCACGGGCGCTTGCCAGTAGATGCCCGGAGTCGGCTCGGTGTAAAAGTAACCCTGAAAGAAAACGGTCCCCGCCCAGAGCAGCACAATCAGGCTCACCAGCGTGATGATGAGGATCAGAAGGAGAATCAGCAAGCGCGACCTCGCGAGTTCGACAGACCTGGCAATCGACGAATTTTACCAGATTTGCGCCGCTCGGCCAAGCACCAACCTCGTCAACCTCGTTCCCAAACTCCCGCTTGGGAACGACGATCGATTTCAATCTGATCTCGCGTGTCAGGTTGCGTGGTCTGCATACGACAAGACGTGAATCGGAGTTTCACGAGGCGCGTTCCCAAACGGAGTTTGGGAACGAGAGGCGATTTGGGACGGGCCTCGGTGCCCCAACGAATCGATATTGTTTCTGCGAAATCGCTTGTTATAATCCGCCGCGCCATGGCGATGGATCGCCCACTCGCCGGCACCGGAGACCGCGCCCGCGATCATGATGAATTCCCTCTGCCTGCTAACCTGTGTCCTCTGTCTGGGTCAAGCGGCCGGTCGGGCCGATTGGCAACCGACTCCGCAACTGACGCCGGGCCTGGAACTCGTCTACACCGGCAGCTACACCGAAGAATCGCTGATCCCCAACGCCGCCCATCAGACGCAGTATCGCCTCGAAACCAACGTGCTCGTCCTCGACGCCGGCGTCAAGGACTGGCGCGTCGCCATCCTGTCATCCCTCAGCCTGCAGCAATATCCTCAGCCCAAGCAAAAGAAGAACGCCGATGGGCCGACCTCGATGCGTCTCGCTCTTGCCAATGTGGACTGGCAGGGCCGCCTGCGTCAGGACAAGAAGCTGATGGACATCCCGCTCAAGGAACCCCCCACGCTGGAACTCGGCTATTTCATCCCGGCCCCGCTGGGCAAGATCGGTAAATCCTCGACCTGGGACATCAGCGATCCCGGCAAGCCGGCGCAGCGCTGGCAGGTCGTCGGCACGGAATCGTGCGGCGGACTGCAGTGCATCAAGGTCATGGCCGTCCAGCAATCGCCCGACTGGGACCACGTCCGGGCCGACACGATCGCCTGGCGCCGGCTCGACACGATCTGGATTCACCCGCAACTTTTCGTCGCCCAGAAAGTGGAGCGCATCATCGAGCAGCGTGCGGCAGCCCGCGAGGCGCCGACCTCGCGCAGCGTGGTCAAGTACGAGCTCGATAGCCAGCTTCGATATCCGGGGCAGATGTTCGAACAACGCAAGAGCGATGCGGTCAACACTGCGAAGCTGCAGGATGACGCCCAGCTGTTGATGCGTCAGCCGATGCTGAATCGCAAGGCCGTCGATGCGGCGATTCATCGCGTCGCGTACCATCTCGAACATCCGGACACGCAGCAGGCCACGCCATACCGCAAGCTCATTGGCCATCTGAAGGTCGCGCTGGAGAAGGCGAAGGCGGGCGAGATGCCGGTGCGGTCGAGCGTCGACGATCCGCAGCCGTTGACCGGCACCACCGTCGAGGTCGGCAAGCGGGCGCCGGACTTCACCGCCAGCAGCCTCATCTCGGCCACCACGCATCGCCTCGGCGACCATCGCGGCAAGCCGGTCGTCGTGTTCTTCTACAATCCTTCCACCGCGCTCGGCCGCGAGGTCATGGCGTATATGAAACGACTCAGCGACACCCAGGCGGATCGCCTGGCGATCTTCGCGCTGGCCGTCACGCAAGACGGCGACCTGGTCCGTGCTCAGCACAAGGAGCTGAAGCTGTCCTTTCCGATCCTCGACGGCAACGGCATGCGACTCAGCTATGGCGCGACCGATACGCCGCGTTTCGTCGTCCTCGATGGCGACGCCGTCGTCCGCTTCGCCGAGACCGGCTGGGGCTATCACACGCCCTACATGATCGAAGAGGTTCTGCAGCAGAGCCAGAAGAAGTAGATCCGTTTAGCCCCGCCTCGAAGAGGCGGGCGGACTGGTCGATGCTGCCCGCCCGCTTCTGCGAAGCGGGGCTAAACATCGCCTCTTACGCAACCCGCACCCTTTCCCTGGCCGACCCCATGCACATTTCCGTCAATCTCGATCCCGGTCCGACGATGAAGCGCCTTCGACATGCCACTACGATCTTGCTTCGTGGCGGACATCAGCGATAGGATGGAGACGTAGGAGATTCCGACGATGGATTACCAGATTCAGCCCAACTCGCGCCGCTGCGCGGCCACCGGCCGGGAGATGCAACCGGGCGAGCGTTACTTCTCGGCGCTTCTGGACGAGAATCACCAGCTAGTGCGGAAGGATTTCTGTCAGGAAGCCTGGAAAGGTCCGCCGACGGGCGCGGTCAGCTTCTGGACCGGACATGTCCGCGCCGCCAACGATCGCTCGAAGCCTCGCTTCGATGACGACCTCCTTGAAGATTGCTTCCAGCGCCTGGAAGGCCAGACCGAGCCGGCTCGCGTCAACTTCCGTTACGTCGTCGCCCTGCTGCTCATGCGGCGACGCCGACTGCGCTTCGAAAACTCGGTGATCGAGAACGGCGCGGAGAAGATGGTCCTCCGCTGCCAAAAGACCGGCAACCGCTACGAAGTCGTCAATCCACGCTTGAGCGACGACGAAATGATGCAGGTGCAGGAAGAAGTGTTCAACGTCCTTGGCTGGAAATGATTGGAGTTTCCCGTGCGTTCCAAGATCTCCATGCTCGGACTGATCCTGATCGCCTCAACGACCGGCTGCGAAAGTACGCGCTGGAACTGGCTGAAGAAGGACAGCAACATCGACATCGCCAAGCCCGGTCCGTCGAATACTTCCGGCCTGGTCGCCTATCTCAACGACAATGCCCACCGCGTCAAGACGATGCAAATCGAAGACATGTCGATCGACCTGACCTCCGGCACTCAGTCCTTCGGCCTCACGGGCCGCATCTTCGCGGAAAGACCGCGCAGCTTTCGCATGATGGTCTATGCCGTCGGCAAGACCGAAGTCGATATCGGCTCGAACGCCAACGAGTTCTGGTTCTGGGCGGCCAAGAATCCTGACCCGTATCAGTATTTCTGCAGCTACAAGGATCTCTCGGATGGACGCATTCGCATGATGCCCCTGCCCATCCAGCCCGAATGGGTGATGGAGACGCTCGGCATCGGCTCCTACGGCCCGGCGGACAAGTTCCAGCTCGAAGCCGATCCCGATCCGAAGCTGCTACGGCTCGTCGAAAAAACCAAGTCGCCGCGCGGCGATCCGGTGCGCAAGGTGATCGTGATGAATCGCAAGGAAGTGCGCGCCCCGCAACCGCAAGTGACCGCGTTCCTGTTGCTCGACGACAGGTCAGGCCAGGAAATCTGCTCGGCGCAGATCCTGTCGACCCGCCAGGACGGCGCCACGGGAGCCATTCTGCCCTACAAGATGGAAATCCGCGTGCCCGCGCAAAAGATGAAACTGACACTGAAGCTGGACGGCTCGACCACCAACAGGCAACTCGCCGGCACGCCGTTCTCTCGTCCGCAGATGACCGGCGTAGAAGCCTTCAACCTCGCCACCGGCCGCACCGAATCGCCCGGCACCCAACGCGTCGGCGCACCGTGATCTTGCTTTCAAGCCCAGGAATAAGGCACCCCGAATCCCTGGGATCCTCGCTCACCGGTCGCATTATGGCCTTCCAATAAGCGAGTCGATACCGGGATTCTCGCTCCCGTTCGCTTTAGCTTTCTGTGAGCACCGCCGCGGCAGCTCCATTGACGACGGCCGCCTCTCCATTCGGCTCTTCGGCCACAACTGCAGCCTTCTCGCGCGCCTTTGGACTGCCGACCCAGTACGCGCCGCCGACAAAGATTGCGCCGCCCACGATGTTGCCCAGCGTCGCCAGCGATAGGTTGTAGGCGTAGCCGGTCCAGGTGATATCGGGGCCATGATCCATCAACAGGCCCAGCATCAGGCCGCACATGTTGGCGATGGAATGCTCGTAGCCGCTGGTGATGAAGGTGAACATGCACCACCAGATCATCAGGATCTTGGCGGTCTCGCTCTTGAGCCGGGCCGCCATCCAGACGCCGAGGCACACCAGCCAGTTCGCCAACACCGCCCGCCAGAAAAGTTGCTCGGGGGGCAGATTCATTTTCGTTTCCACCAGGCCAAGCACGAACGGCTTCACATCGGGCAGTTCCACCAGGCCGGCTCGCACGACCATGAAGGCGAGCAGCACGCTGCCGATGAAATTGCCGACCCATGTCCAGCACCAGTTGGCAACGAGGTCTTTCCAGGAGGTCTTCCCGGTGAGGGCGCCGAGGAAGAGGACGAGATTGCTGCCGGTGAACAGTTCGGAGCCCGCGAAGACGACGATCGTCAGCGCGCCGCCGAAGCAAACGCCCATCAACAAGCGCACCGCCCCGGGAGCATGAGGCTTCAGTAAACCGCCGATCGTGAAGATCAGGACGATGGCCGCCCCAACGTACATGCCGGCGAGGGCGGAACGAACGAGGTGGGAGGAAAGCGAACGATTCTGGCCGGCGAGCTTGGCGCATGCCTGCTCGCCGATCGCGTGGACAGCGTCGGTGTACATGGGAGAGGTATTTCGTGGAGAGCGAATTCGAAGCGGCACCGCGCTCGCTTCGGAGTCGGTCGTCCGTGCAAAACTGATACCACGGTCCGATTTCGTCGAAACCTCCCGCGTGGACAGAACTTACGTCTTGGCGCTCCCAAAATGTCTGGCGTGGCTTGCCACAAGAACTCGCAGCGGATGCCAATTCGGTGTGCACGCTTCACTGTTCTTTTGGATCGAAGGCGACCTTGAAATTGCGCGGCACCGCAAAGAAGTCCGCGCCGATTCGCAGACGCTCGCCGCGCGCCTTGGCCTGTGGCGCTTGCACATAAAACGTGATCATGTTTTCCTTGCCGCGATACGTCAGTTTGCCGTCGGGCGGGCCGCCGGTTGACCAGCTCACGAAGGCGATCTTGTCCTTGGTGAAATCGACCGCGTCAACGAGCTGCTTCGCCGACTCCTTGCCGACCAGCTTCTCGACCGCGGCGGCGTCCTCCAGCACCGTCACCTTGCCCTTGGCGCCGATCTTGAACACGAGCGATGGGTCCTTCGCCGAGAACTTGAGCGCCCGCACCGCGGGCTTTGCATCCGCCTTCTTGTCTGGTTGAGCGTGGGATACAGTCACAAGTCCCGCCAACGCGATCAGGCACAGTGCGATTCGCATGGTCTTCTCCGAATGATGATGTTGCGAGCAGTGATATTTTCCCAGGCGGATCGTTGCGATTCCAATCGAAACCGAGTAATTTCAGCGAGTGCGATAACCATGCTACTTCCCCGGAGCCATCCATGCAGCGCATTCTTGCCTTCCTGATCCTCCTCGCCACCACCGGCCAGGCCTTCGCGCAAAACGACATCGTGCCAAAGGACGCCAAGCTCGAAAAACTATTCGACGGCGGCGTCGCCCTCACCGAAGGCTGCGCCTCGGCCCCGGACGGCACGATCTATTTCAGCGACATCACCTTCTCCCACGTCAGCAAGGATAAGCGCGGCTTCATCGAGGCCGGCCACATCTGGAAGTTCAACCCCAAGACGAAAAAAACCACCGTCTTCCGCTCGCCGAGCGGCATGTCCAACGGCATCAAGTTCGACGCCGCGGGCAACATGATCATCGCCGAGGGCGCCGATCACGGCGGACGACGCCTGATCAAAACCGACATGAAGACCGGCAAAAGCTACATCATCGCCCATTCGTACGAAGGACGCCGGCTGAATTCGCCCAACGATATCACCATCGACGAAAAGGGCCGCATCTACTTCAGCGATCCGCGCTACCTCGGCCATGAGCCGATCGATCAGCCCGTGCAGGCCGTCTATCGCATCGACACCGACGGCAGCCTGCATCGCATCATCACCGACGCCGGCAAGCCCAACGGTGTCTGCGTCTCGCCCGATCAAAAGACGCTCTATGTCGTCAGCAACGACAACGGCCACTGGGGTATCGAACGCATGCCGAAGGACGCGCCGGCCCGCAAGGGCTTGATGGCGCTCCTGGCCTACGACCTCGCAGCAGACGGCTCGGCGAAGTTCCGCAAGATTCTCGTCAACTACGCGCCCGAAGACGGGCCGGATGGCCTGTGCTCCGACAAGGAAGGCAACCTCTACGTCGCCGTCCGCGACGAGAAACGCCCCGGCATCTACGTCTATTCGCCCGAAGGCAAGGAGCTGGCATACATCAAGACGGAGATCCCGACCAACGTCGGCTTCGGCCGCGGCGACGAAGCGAGCACGCTATACATCACCGCGGGCAAGAGCCTGTATCGCATTCGGCTGAACAAGGAAGGCTATCAGCTGCCGGCGAAATAATAGCCAATGCGAGGCCGAGCTGGATCGCGATGGGGATCGGGCGATCACGATGGCAGATCAGCGCTCGACAACTTTTGGCACATCCTTCCGGCATTGCAATTGCTTGGTACCCTTCCTCAGAAGTTGGGGAGCATTCCAATTTTGGAATGTTCTCCAACTTCTGAGGAGATAGTTCCCCTTGTTCGATCGACGTTCTGTCGTTGGACTGTCCACGGACAACAGGTCACCGTCGGGGAAAGTTGGGAAATAAATAGGCACCTTGGCCCCCGACTGTGACCAGGGGTCCAGGGTGCGGACTTTTCGCGCCGTTGGCCGCAATCAGAATGCCGGGCCGCCGCTGGATCGCACCTCGTGAGTCCAGAGGGCGAGTAGGCCAAGGCAAGAACTTTTCTCGCTCGTAAAGTCTTTGATTACAATCACTTAGATTGCGATTGTTACCTATACTTTCTGCTCGCAATTCCGTACAATTAACGTGTGGAAACGATCGGCACGCCAGCGGACATTCTCATGCCGACCCGCGGTGTCCTGGGGCAGTTCCTGCTATTGCCGGAAAATCGATCCGCCTTGACGGCGTGTCGCGAGTTGCTGTTTGCCCTGACCGATGGCTCTGAAGATTTCCCTAGTCCGCTCTACGTGCACGGCCCGGCTGGTTCGGGCAAGTCGCACCTGATGCGGATGCTTGCTAACGAGCTGACGGCAGTCGGACGAAGCGTCCACCGGCTGGCGGCCCATGACCTCGCCGACGCGGAGCTGGATCGCGAGACCGACTTGCTGATCATTGAGGACTTGCAGCATTTGCCGACGCGTGCGACGCCGACGTTGATCGCGCTGCTGGACGAGCGCAGCGCCGCCGGGCTGGCAACCGTCGTGACCGCGCTCGTCGGACCGGCGAACCTGAAACATCGCGGCACGACGATGCCGACGCGCTTGACGAGTAGGCTCGCGGCCGGCCTGGTTGTCGCCGTGGAGCCGATGCAGCGCGATAGCCGCCGACGCTTCCTCGATGCTCTCGCGCAACAGGCGCGCCTGACCGTCGCAAACGATGTCCTCGACTGGCTGGCCGAGCAGCTGACCGGCGGCGGTCGCCAGATCGAGGGTGCGGTCCGGCAGCTGAAGTCGTTGCAAGGAATGCAGGCGCGACCATTGCGGCTCGCCGAAGTGCGCGGCCATTTCCGCACCCAGATTGAGGCCGCCGCGCTGACCATGAAACGCATTGCCGAGCACGTGTGCGGCTACTACCAGGTGGCGCCGAAGCATCTGCTATCCGCGCGGCGATCGCGCGAAGTGCTGCTGCCGCGGCAGATCAGCATGTATCTCGCCCGGCAGCTGACGCCGTTGTCGCTGGTGCAGATTGGCAAATACTTTGGCGGCCGCGACCACAAGACCGTGCAGCACGCCTGCCGCAAGGTCGCCGCCGCCATCAAGACGGATCGCACGCTCTCGGGCACGATTCGCCAGATGCGCGCGGAGCTGTCGTGATCCTCGCTCACGCGTCGGGCTTGTGATCCATACAAGCCCGACGCGTGAGCGAGGCCGGCACCTGGGGAAATCGTGTTGGCGACGTGATGATGCATTGTCGCGCTTCGATGACAATTTGGCGACAACGAGCGATACTCGATTCGGAATGAACGATTGCTGTCGCGGACAAACGATACCTCAACAGACCAACAACAGGTTTTACCCAGGCCCGTAGACGACATAACCGGCTGCACATGGATGAGTTGAATGCGAGCGGATGGATCCAGTAACAAAAACGGCGTGAACATTACTGCTGACACTGAATTAAAAAGAGAATAATAGAGAAGGATCACCGCAATGAAGATTGTTTGTCATCGAGAAGGGCTCTTGTCCGCATGTCAGCTCGTCAGCGCCGCCGTCGCCTCACGAGATGTGAAGCCGGTGCTTCGCAACATCAAGGCAATCGCCGAGGAAGATCGCTGCACCTTGATGGCCACCGACCTCGAACTGGGCATTCGCCTCGAGGTGCGCGGCATCAAAGTCGAGGAGGCCGGCGAAGCCTTGCTGCCCACGACGCGCCTGATCGCGATCTTGCGTGAGGCGACCGACGAGGAGATGACCGTCGAAGCCGGGCCGGACAAGGTCATCGTCAAAGGCAACACCAACGAGTTCGATATGCCCGGCGAAGACGCGTCGGCATTCCCGGACGTACCGGCCTTTGCGGAGGAGAAATATCACGAGATCACCGCCGGCGTCCTGCGCGAGATGATCAAACGCACCATCTTCGCAGCCGCCACTGAAGGGCAGGTCCGCTTCGGCGCCACCACCGGCCTTCTGTGGGAACTCGAAGACGAGAAGGCGTCCCTGATCGCCACGGACGGCCGACGTCTCGCGATGATGACCGGGCCCGCCAAGCCGCACGGCGACCACACCACGCAAGGCCAGATGCCGGTCGTGCCGAGCAAGGCGATGAACCTGCTCGAACGCAACCTGAGTTCGCCCGACGAGATCGTCAAGATCAGCCTGCGGCAGAACGAGGCGTTGATGAAAACCGAGCGGGCGATGATCTACAGCCGGCTCGTCGAGGGACGTTTCCCGAGCTACAAGCAGGTGATTCCGACGAAGCACAATCACCGCGTGCCATTGACGGTTGGCCCGTTCATGGCGGCCGTGCGTCAGGCGGCGATCATGACCGACGACGAGAGCAAGCGCGTCCGCTTCAATTTCGCAAAGAAGAAGCTAACGCTGCGAGCCCAGGGCGCTGAGTCCGGCCAATCGCGCGTCGAGCTGCCGATCGAGTACGACGGCAAGGGACTCGAAATCAGCTTCGACCCGAAGTTCGTCACCGACATGCTGCGCGTGCTCGAGCCGGATACGCCATTGACGCTCGACCTGTTGGAGAGCGAGAAGCCTGCCGTATTTCGCCACGATCCGCATTACCTGTATGTCGTCGTGCCGTTGGTGGAAACCAAATAAGTGACCGGTGACAAGTGACGAGTGACAAGTGTCGCTCGAAACTTGTCACTTGTCACTCGTCACTTGTCACTGTTGTCGATGGCGCCGCGCATCCACAAACCGGATCCCGATCCCGAGCCGATCAAGGAGGTGCTCGCGCGATTGTTCCTCGCGCGCGGCTGGGGCCGCCGGCAAGGGCGGATGCAGCTGGAGCGCGTGTGGGCGGAGACGGTAGGAGCGGATTACGACGGCCAGACGCGCGTCCTCGGCTTGCGCCGCGGCGTGTTCGAAATCGAGGTCGCCAGCGCGGTGCTCGTGCAGGAGTTGACGCATTACCATCGCAAGCGCCTGATTGCGGAGCTGCGCCAGAAATTGCCGGGACAGACGATCAAGGAATTGAAGTTCAAGGTAGGTAAGTTCTCGTAATTCCGCCGCTTGCGGCGTAGCAGCCGATATGTTGCCACGCCGCAAGCGGCGAAAATAGAAGGATTCCACATGAGTGAGTCAATCGGCGCCGCCCCTGAAAATACCAGCGATTACGAAGGCAAAAACGTCAACGTCCTGCGCGACGCGGCCCATATCCGCGAGCGTCCCGGCATGTACATCGGCGATACCAGCAGCAAGGGCCTGCATCATCTCGTCTACGAGCTTGTTTACAATAGCGTCGACGAAGCGCTCGCCGGCCATTGCAAGAACATCATGGTCACCGTGCACGTCGATGGCAGCCTCAGCGTCGGCGACGATGGCCGCGGCATTCCCGTCGACATGCATCCGACCGAGGGCAAGCCGACGCTCGAGGTCGTGCTCACGCGTGTGGGCGCCGGGGCCAAGTTCGACAAGAACACCTACAAGACCTCCGCTGGCTTGCACGGCATCGGCGCCAAGGCCGTCACCGCCCTCAGCG
>DASRSQ010000665.1:0-4060 GCA_035656475.1 Gemmataceae bacterium
CGATGGAAGCCAAGCACCATGACTCAAATTCGGTGTCTGAATCCAAACCTTCATAATTCATTCGGAGCGTGAAAAACGGGCGACGAGATATCCATTGCCGAGCATCAGAGAATCTTCCAGCGAGCGTGAGGTATCCGCTCAGAAGACCAGGGTCAGTGCGGCGATAGACGGCGCGCTCTCGCAAGTTCCAACGCCGGTCGGAATCCGGCAGTGCTTCGATCCGTTCGAGTCCAGCGACCCAATCGGCCAAACCTTCACGCAGCGCGCCGATCTCGCAGAACAATCGACCTTGCAGTGCGAGCGCCCAAGCCGCAAGATGCTGATCGAATGCGAGACGTGCCTGGCTGATCGCCTTGCCGACTGAGGCCATCGCGTGCTTCTCATCGAGCGCTGCGATCGCGAGATAAAGCCAGCCTCGAGTTCTCGGTTCTTCACTGTTTCCGAGCGCATCGATTGCCTGTTTATAGAGCTGTGTCGCACGTGACCACTCGTGCGCAAGTTCAGCGCGCTCGGCAGCATGGATGATCCAGGTCACGGCACGATCGTCGGAAGCCTCGACAAAATGGTGGGCGATGGTTTCAGGATCAGTCGTCGAATAGGCCAAGAGGGCTTCAGCGATCTTCCGGTGGAACTGGCGCCGTTGGGTAAGCGAAATAACGTCGACGAGTGCCTCTCGAATAATCGTCTGTGTGAATTGAAAACGCTTACCGGCGGCATCTTGACGCACCAGGTTTGCAGCATCAGCATCATCCAACAGCCGATGAAGAGAGTCGGGTGCACGTTGAGCCAGTGGAGCCCAAAGCGTGAAGGGCACCTCCATGCCAATCAGAGCAGCGATTGAGAGAAGTCCAACGGCGTCGTCGGCAAGACGTCCAACACGCTCTTCGATCATTTGCCGCACGAGGGGTGGGACGGGAAGACTCGTGCATTCCCGGGACTTCCAGACGCCGTCGGCATCGCGCCATACCCATTTTTCGTCAACGGCGAATCGCATGAACTCAATGAGGAACAATGGACTACCACCGCTACGAATATGAAGCGCGCGAGGAAGCTCCGGGATATCGACGCTGATCGCCGGATACAGCGTTTCGAGCAGTTCATTGCTCTCAGAGGCACTCAGAGGCTCGAGATCCAACCTGATGGCGGATGATTCACGAATGAGCAACGGCAACGTTGATTGTAGTCGCCGCTGACCATCCACATCGTCTGAGCAATACGTGAGGACAAGGAGGACACCCAGTTCTTTCGCCGAGTGCGAAAGCACGCGAATGAGTTCGAGACTGGACGCATCGGCCCATTCGATATCTTCGATAAGCAGGATGACGGGGTTCAGACGAGCGATGGCCGAGATTTACGCCATCGATTCGCGGACGGATGGTGATGCATGTGTCGATTGATGGTTAACGGGTTGAGCCGGCAATGACAGCCGAAAGAGTTCAGCAAGTTCCTGACCGCGTTTGAAAATATCGTTCCATGCGCTAAATGGACGACCAACTCGGGTCCGGTAGCATCGACTACCAAGAACGAGCATGCCACGTGCCCCTGCCGAAACGCACACTTCGTTGACGAGTGCCGACTTTCCTATCCCGGCTGCACCTTCGACGAGAACGACGCATCCCTCCCCAGCAAGCGCCCGCCCCACCCAGTGTTGAAAGTGCGACAACTCCTCATTTCGTCCAACAAGTGTTGGACGGGCGGCGCCCGCTGAAACCCCTGAATCGATCAGCACGCTGTTTCTGCGCAAAGCCGCGGTCGCCTGGTCGACCACGGCTTGAAGATAGAACCGCTCGAATTCGTCTGGAAAATCACGGCGCGAGGAACGAACCACAAGGACGCCGTGGACTCCGGGAATCCAGGCGTGGACACGCGCTGTTCCGTCCCCGCTTGTCCGTGCGGATGCGGTTCGAAAAGCGTCGTACTGAACGATCGGCGTGGTGGTGCACTCGACAACCCCGGGTGGTGCTTTGGGGGACTGTGGCCGCCACTCTTCAATGATCAGCCCCCCGACTGGAAGTTCGAACCTTGCATAGGCGCAGTCTGCCTTGAGAAAATCGCACACCCCATCCAGGAGCGAACCTACGACATCACTTCGTAAGGGGTCGCTCGCGTCCTTTGGTGGCTCGAGTAAAACCGTCAGATCCTTGATAACCCGATGTAACGTTTCCGAGTCACTGACTGTCACGTAAGCACCCGCCTCGTTGTCCGCACAAGTACGTCGCGCGTTCGCCGGTGGCGTAGGTCGGTCGTGCTTGAGATCAACGTTGGCAGAGCGGACAACTGGCGTGCAGTACGACGCTCCGTAGTCCTACCGAACAACACATCGAACGGGTTCTCTCACATGTCTCCTAGGTCAGAACACCAATGAGTGATGAATATTTGCGGTTCACCGCCACTACGTTCACGGCCACGCCGAACAACCAGCTTTCGAAGAGGGCAGACGAAATTTCGCTTCCGGAGTCTCGAACGTGAGCCCCGATTGGGGAAGAAGCTTCACGAGATCCGGCAGTTGGCGGTTGTTCATATCTTGTCGCGCGTGACAGAACCGAGAATCGAACCGATCATTCAATCGATACCGCAGCGAATTACGATGTCAGATCTCGAGCGCTTCATGAATCCGGTGCGTCTGGTGATAAGCGCGTCGCGTTCGACTGATGAATACGCGTGAATTGCGAATGGGCGAGCTTGAAGAGAGCGTGTCATGAACCCGCCGAAATTCCGCGCCCGGTCGCGGGTTTTGATGTACGTCCGCTGATAAATGCGCAAGTCCATAATAACTCCCCCAGGACTTCCTGGGTTCAACATCGCAAGTTATCCGCCAGCGCGATTCCAGCATGGTTTCTACGCCCCAACCGGACCATGGGAGTTACCGGGGGCAAATGGCCCCGCTGTCCGATGCCGTGTCGCGGGCGGTCGTCTCCGGTGGAAATGCCTGTGGGCACATGACGACGCGCGGGTGGGCGCCGTGGGCCACCAACGATACTCAGCCGTGGCGTAGATCGTGAAGGCGCAGCCAGTCAAGGCCGGCCGCTTCACGAACCAAGTGGAACGCACGGGTCAGGTTGCGCGGTTCGATCCGCGTTCCGATAGCCGATGTGAAGACGAAGCCATGATCTTCCGAATATGGAGCCGTTTGACGCTGTTCGATTTGTCATACCCGACGAGCCCGTAGCGCGGCTATCGCCATGCCGGGGAGCGCAATCGTGCGACGGCTGCGAACGGTCTTCGGCTCGACCAACTGCAAACCGTCTTTCGTCCGTTGCAACGCGTGGTACACGGTGAGCGGGCCGGCGGTAAGGTCAACATCGCCCCAGCGCAGTCCGTCATTTGACGCCTTGCGGAGCACAGCCCCGGTGTTATTGCAGACCGGTCGCATCGTGCTCCCGCTCGGTGTCAGAAACACCATGCCGATCGAACGCTTCGTTTTGTGCACATGACCGATGCGGTCAGCGACTCCAGGTCACAGCGATCCAGAGATCGTCGAGGTTCTGGCTGTCGAACGCCAGCTTCAGCTCGGTTACCGGTTTCTCCGGCAGCCTGTCGGTCGCGCTGCCGTGCAACATGCCGCCCATCGTCTGGTCAACCGGCATCGGGATGGTCGCCGTCTGGTCACCGACCGTCAGGAACGAATTGACCCGGCCACTTCCCTCCGCCAGCACGTCCAACCGCATGACCTTGTTCAAATAGCCCTGGCTCCAGAACGGATAGTGGTTTGGTTGCAGCGTCAGTGCCAGCGGGAACCGGCCGTCACCGTCAGAGACGGCGTTCTTGAAGCGCGCCCAGTCGCTTGGGAACTCGTAACGGACCGAGAAGAGTCGTACCCCTCCCGCGCTTTTCAGCCCGGCGGCGGTCTTGAGATTCTCCAACGCTGCCTGCCGCAACAGCCCTCCCCCCTCGCGCGCGGTGTAGCGGATGTGAAGAATCACGTCGCTGATGGTGCTGTAGTCGAATTGAGCGGGGTCCGGCTCCTTCTTGCTCGGATTTGCTGGGAGTTGCAACGTCCAGGTGCTGATGACTCCGGAGTTTTCGAACGGCAGATAGCGCTCGTCGTGCAAGTTCGTTT
>DASRSQ010000666.1:0-5899 GCA_035656475.1 Gemmataceae bacterium
GTTCTTATCGGCCTGGAAGCTGCGGGTTACGACATGCGTCGCCCAACGGTGCGGCGCGCAGTCGAGTGGCTCAAGAGCGTGCAACAGGATTGCGGCGGCTGGGGCGAGACGTGTCTGAGCTACGACGACCCGTCGCTGGCAGGGCAAGGGGAAGTCACCGCGTCACAGACCGGGTGGGCGCTGGCTGGCCTGATCGCCGCGGGCGAAGCTCATTCCGATTGCGTCCGTCGCGGCATCCACTACCTCATCGCCAGCCAGGATGCCGACGGCAACTGGCGCGAGGAGCAGTTCACCGGCACCGGCTTTCCGAAGGTGTTCTACCTCAAGTACCACATGTACCGCCTCTATTTCCCGCTGATGGCGCTCGCCCGCTACAAGCGTGCGGTGATGGGGAAGAAGGAATCGCCTGCAAAGCCCACTTCGCTCAACTACGCCTGGTCGAATCTGCCGCTCGCTCAATAGCCAAGGTTGCCGACCACGCCGACGTACGTAACGAGGTCCGTCGCCGGCAGCCGCAGCTCTCGCGCGATTTCCTGTTCGAAAAAGCCGCCGAGCGGTACGGTTGCCAGGCCGAGGCTTGTAGACAGCAGGCATAGGTTCTGCATCAGGTGTCCGGATTCGAGCAAGAGAAACCGGTAGCCGCGCGGGCCATATTTCTTCTCGATCCGCTCTCCATCGCCAACTACGATCCACAGTATCGCTCCGCCTTCCACGAGCGGCAGTGACGGAATCATCTGCTGCCAGCGCTCTCGGCTGGCGCTCGTTGCGACTTGTGCGAGATGATGGTTCACACGATCAAAGTGATACGCGCCTGCCGGGAGCCAGCCGGCGCTCAGATTGACGATGTACAATTCTAGACTCTGCAAGCCTCCGGATGATGGCGTCGGTCCTCGGCCGAGCGTATCGTGCACGCCGTGCGCGAAGCGGAGCAGCCGACTCAACGTTCGCCGCGACGGCAGTTCGATGCCAAGCCGGCGCTCCGATCGTCGCGACCGTAGGACTCGATCCAGCGACGGCCAGAGCCGGGGGCCGACGCGCTCGAGCGGCCAGTTCGGATAGCCGGGGTAGCTGCGTGGCTCGCCGAGCGGCGCGTCATGTTCGAAGTGCAGGATCTGGTCGCGAATCTCCGGCCAGCTCGCGCGGTCCAGCTCCGTCATGCGGTAGAATGCGTCCGCAGTCATCGACGCCTCATGGAAAAGGATGCGGCGGCACGTTGCGCCATTCCGCCAGGCCGCGCGGCGACCACAGCGGTCCACCCAGGTGCGGCAACGCGTGATCGCCATGCATCGGCTGCAACCCGGGCACGACGACGCGCAGCACCTGCCAGCCGAGATCTTCCGCCGCCAGCGCGGGGGGCGCCATCGATCGAAACAGCACCGGCCGATGCGTCCCAAGTCGCTCCATCAAGCGATCGATCCCTTCTACTTCGTCAGCAAAAGGTTCGACCCTGGATCGTCCAGCAGTCGGCGCGAGAATCGTTTCTTTGAGTCGCCACGGATGCAAACTGTAGTACGCCGCGTGCTCGGCAAAACTCGCCGGCGGTCGCTCGCTACGTATCGCTTCGCGCTTCTTGAGATAGCGTACATAATGCCGACCGTGAATCGCTTCTTGCAGCGATTTCATCCAGCTCTGCCGCCGCGTCTCGCGACACGACGAACCTATGCTGAAGCAGTAACCCTCGCGATCTTCGCCTTCGAGCGTCACCATCGTGACGTGAAAGCTGAACGGACTCGCGATACGGAAAAATCGATAGGTCAAGTTCGGCCGTTCGATGCGTGCGCGCGTTGCCTCATCCAACGGCGGCGTGTATTCTTCGATGCTGTAGCGTCTCCACCATGCCCCCATAACTGCGTCGCGCTCGATCACCTCTTGCAAGCCGCGCAGCAGAACCGGCTCGCCGATGCGTCCTGCGGCAAGGCCGGTCGAATAGCCCGGACACACGCGGTGTCCCGCCGGCAGGTGCAGGAACGCGAGGTCGATCGGAATCCAGCGGCGCTCACCAGACACGGCTTCGCGGAAGGCAATCCAGTCGCAGAGAGTGTCGCGTGTCAACGGCTGAAACGGAAAGCCCGGCTGTCGATATTGCTCCTTGTGGAACAGGATCCACGACACGGGATCGATTGCAAGCTCCGGGCGCGACCAGTCGGCATAGCTGGCGGTGATGATCTCGTCATCGGGCAACGGCGCACATTGCAGGCGTTCGATTGCTTCGCCGACACACGCGCCGGCGGCCGCATCGGCGTCCCAGCCGATGCCGCTCGCAGTCGCCGCGGGCTGGCCCGAGGTCCAGGTCGTGAACTCGCCTGACGACAGCGCGCAATCTGGATCGTGCGGGCGAGACGTCATCGCGCCGAAGCGTGTGAACAGGCCGGTGAATGGGCTCGCATGCCAGTCGCTCATCGCGGCTCCTTGCCGCAAATGGCGCAATGCGGATCGACGAACACGCGATGCGTGGTGACTTCGAAGCGTTCGCGGTCCAGCACGTGCAGGCGATAGAGTCCCGGGCTGGCGGTATCGCGCTCCGCCTCGCGCAGCTTCCAGCCGATCAGGCCTTGCAAGATCAGCAGGCCCTCCTGCGGAAACTCGACCGGTTCGATCGCCTTCCCCTGACGCGCGTGATCGCGCAATGCATCGTAGATCTCCGGCGCCGGCGAGAGTCGCTGGAAAGAGCCGAATAGACAACCCAGGCACGGGCCGGCGTCCGGCAGAAACAGTGGGCTGACATAAGCACGCTGCAGCGGACCGGTACTCGCCCACAAAAATGCTGTGCCGTCGGCGCGACAGGCACGCTGTCGGCTAAGCGTTTCTTCGTAGTCGAGGCGATCCTGGCAAAGGACGAGAATCCGCGCTTCGCATAATTCGCCAGCGGGAGAGGCGAGCAATCGGCACAAATCGCCGCTACCATCGACAGCGATCCGATACTTGCGCGCTACGTGCGCGTCGGCCGCACTGCCGTCGATGAGCACGCGCTCGCCGTAGAGTTGATTCACTACCTGCAACAACGCATCGCGCCGATCGACGGCGATTGACGCGAGCAGTTCGCGCACGCTCTCCTTGCCACTCAGGCGTTCGAAAATTGCCGGCAGCCAGCGATCGAGCCCTGGGGCAGTCAGCGTGTAGCGATGATCTTCGCCGGCCACCAGCCGAACGGTGTCTGGCGCCGTCAGCACCGTGAACGGATACGCGAAGCGCGGCCGACGCGATTCGAGAGGGTGAAGCACGGTTCAGGCCTTCTTGCGCCGCAGCGTTTCGTCACGCATTGCCTTCAACACGCTGTGCAGGCGATCCATGATGATGTTGCGCACGAGGAAATGCGGGCACTTCTTCACTTCGATTTGCAGCGAGAACTCAAGAAGGGTTTGCTTGCCGGCCGGGTCGAAGCGTTTCAATTTCCAGCCGCCGCGGTTGACATTGAACTCTCCCTTGTCGACCTCGTCCCAGGTGGCGGAATAGTCGCCGTCCTCGGCACTGGTGGTGTTGGTGACGAAGCTTTCGAACGGCCATTCGCCCCACAACCGCGATTGGGCGATCCCGTCGATGAAGATCTTGCCATCCTTCTGTGGCGTCGCTTCCACCTTGGCGACGTAAGGCAGGAATTCATGATGCGTGCCGTAATCGTTGATGACGGCCCACACGTCCTTCGGCGGCGCGTCGACGACGACCGCGCAGCGCACGACGACGTTGTGATTCGGCCGTTCCAGGAGTTGCGTGACCGTGCCGGTTTCCGGCCCGGCGGGATTGCGTTCGCGCGTGTCGGCCCACGTGCCGCGGACGTAGAAACCGATGCCGACGAGCACCACGAGCGTGAGCAGGATGACCGGAATGTACACGCGCTTCTTGACGCGCTCGGACGGCGGCATCGCTGTCGGTGGTGTGGCAATGGACATGCGTGATTCCAATGTTATTTGAACGCCAGCAACGCAACCAACAGGATGGCCATGATCGCCATGCCGATGGCTCCGCCGAGAAAGCTGCCGGCGACGACCCGGCCGACCAGCGAGACCGCGAAATCCTGCTCTCGGCCGAGCCAGAGCAAGCGCACGACGACATAGGCTACAACGGAGGCAAGAAACTGGATGCCGGGGAAGAACACCGCAAGGAAGATGCTGCCTTCTTCCAGCGAACGCGTGTCGCTGGGCGAATTCGCGATCACGTATGCCGCATACAGGAAAATCTGTACACACACCGCCGACCAGTAAACGAACAGGGTCCTGACGCCGATCTTGCGAGCATCGGGTGTTGCGAGGTTGGGGTCCCTTGGGAGGGGAAGCCGGCCGCGCGGCGCGATCGGCGCGACGAAGGCGCCGATCACAGATCCGGCCGTGTGCAGGCAACAACAGCAGCAGCAACAGCAGCCGGCGTGAAGCGTCGTCACCGGGCGCTTGCGTCTTTCGGGGAGATGAGCCGTGACCTTTACCGCGGGCGTATCCATACGTCACCTGGCGAGGAGGGAAAAGCCGAAGCCGATGGCGGCCATGACGAGCGTGCCGGCCAGCGCGCCGAGGACCACGCCGCCCAGGATCTTGCCGACCTTGGCAATCTGCTGAAACTTGTCATAACGCGGCCAGATTAGATAGACGAACAGCGTGAGAACGGCGCTGATGAGTTGCAAGCCCGGGAAGATGAGCAGGACAATCACCGCAGTGATCAGGACGCTTTCCGAACTGCCTCGCTCCGAGATGATGCCGAAGGCAAAGCAGCCGAAGATCAGCACGCAGGTCAGCCACCAGAACATGGTGACGGACGAGAAGCTCGGCTTCCGGATCAGAGGCACGTCGGCGCCGATCTCGTCGTCATAATAGTAGGTGAGCGGCAGTGGTTCGCCGGAGCCGATCGCCGGCGCGACCGCCGCGCCGACAATCGAACCGATCGTATGCAGACAACAACAACAGCAACAGGTGCAGCCGCAATGCAGCGTCGTCACTGCCTTGCGCCGGCGTTCCGGCTCGTGCTTCTGCAATACGATGGGCGTGCTCATGACGATTCCTCGGACTCACTTCGTCTCGGCCGGCACGAAACGCTTGATGCGGTAGTTTTCGTTCGACTTCACCCAGTCCTGCACCGCTTTCTGCAGGTCTTCAGGACGGTTGATCTTCGGCGGCACCTTGAAGCCGTCATTGGCGTTGATGCCGAGCTGGAAGAAGAGTTGTTGCGGATTGGGATCGCCGAACTTGAATGCGCCCCACTTGGCGTTGGCGATCACGTTCAGGATCAGCTTGCTCTCCTCCGCGTCGATCGGCTCCTCCTTGTTCGGGAACACCTTCGGCGTGCGATAACGTGCAACCTGGATGGCGGCCGCCATCATACGCGTGTCGGCGTCCTTCGACTGGAGCGATCCCTTGATGTCCTTCATGACAGCCAGCACTTGCTTGGCCGATTTGATTTCCTTGTCGAGATTCTTGTCCTGGCTGGAGGTGAAGTTGCCGAAGTCCGGGGCGAGATAGAACTTGCCCTCCGGATGCTTCTTGATCATGAAGAGCCCTTCCTGCCCGGCCTGTAACTCCGGATTGCGGCCGCGGATGCCGCCAATGATGGGGCCCCCTGGCTTTGGCTGCACGAACGGAATGAAGCCGACGCGAATTGTTTTCTCATCCTTGAGGCCGTGAATGGCCTCATTGATCTTCACGACGGCAATGCGATACTTGACCGTCTCCTTCGCGCCGGCATACGGCTTGGCATCGACATCGATCGGCTCAATTTCGATTACCTTGCCAACGAAAACTGCGTCGGCATTGGCGACGCGCGTCGGCCCAGGCATCACCGCCACCCGCAACGCCTGGGCCATCCCAACCGGAATCGCCAGGCACGCCACGGCGAGAACCACTACGGCAATTTTCTTATGCATGTCCACTCCAGATGTTGTGATTCGGATCCATCTTAGAGACGATTCCGAATGCTG
>DASRSQ010000667.1:0-10114 GCA_035656475.1 Gemmataceae bacterium
CACCGCGTCTCTCGCATTGGCGTGGCGCAAACGCGGCGATTCCGTGCGCTAACCCGCCGAGCGGACGATGACGACGCATTCAATGGCGACACTTCGAAAATCCACGGCGATGTGGTACAATCCCTATCACACTCGCATGACGTACAGGACCCTGCCATGAACTACATCGACCCGCACATCCACATGATCTCGCGCGTCACCGACGACTATCATCGCATGGCTCTCTCCGGCTGTGCGGCGATCTCCGAGCCCGCGTTCTGGGCCGGCTTCGATCGTGGCTCCGTCGATGGCTTCCGCGATTACTTCCGCCATCTCACCGAAGTCGAACCCAAGCGTGCCGCCCAGTTCGGTATCCGGCACTACTCCTGGCTTTGCATCAACGCCAAGGAAGCCGAGAACGTCGAGCTGTCGCGCGGCGTTATCGCCATGATCCCCGAATTCCTCGACGAGCCCAACGTGCTCGGCATCGGCGAAATCGGCCTCAACAAGAACACGCGCAACGAGGCGATCATCTTCCAGGAACACGTCGACCTCGCGATGAAGACGAACGAGCTGATCCTGATCCACACGCCGCACCTGGAGGACAAGTACAAGGGCACGCGCATGATCATCGACATGCTCAAGAACGACAAACGCGTTAACCCGGAGCGCGTGCTGATCGATCATGTCGAGGAACACACGGTGCGGCACGCCCTCGACGGCGGCTTCTGGTGCGCGATGACGCTGTATCCCACGACGAAGTGCACGCCGCAGCGGGCGGCCGACATCATCGAGATGGTCGGCACCGATCGCATCATGTGCAACAGCGCCGGCGACTGGGGCAAGTCCGACCCGCTCGCGGTGCCGGAGTTCATCCTGGAGATGAAGCGGCGCGGCCACGCCGACAGCGTCATCCGCAAGCTCGTCTACGACAACCCGCTCGCCTTCTGGCGGCAAAGCAACCGCTGGCAGGAATGGCCGGCGGAAGAGGCGGCGAAGAAGCCGAAGAAGGAGAAGGCGCATGCGTGAAATCGGATTTGTGATGGAGATCTCTCCATGAAAGCAGTTATCAAGAATGGCGCGATCTGTCCCCAGGAGCCTGTGCCTGCAGAGTGGATCGAGGGAACAGAGTTGGAGGTGGCGAGAGCCGATGCTCATTCGACGAATGGAAATGTTGACAAGTTGGATCAATGGTTAGAGGAGTTGCAGAAAGCCTGTGCAGAATTGGACAGTGATGACGATCGCACGTTGAGGGCGGCAGTGCTCGAAGCCACGATGCAGGAAAAAGAGTTGGCACGCCGCGAGGCGGGGCTTGAATGACCACGCAATACCTGCTTGATACCAACCATTTGAGCGATGCCATCGGCAAGGTGTCTAGCCTGCGTGACCGAATTCGGCACATGCGACGCCTGGGACACAGGTTTGCAACGTGCTGGCCGGCGCTTCTCGAGTTGGAAATGGGTATTGCCCAGACGAAGAACCCTGAGGCATGTCGCAGGATTCTGCGCATTCTCATGAAGGAGGTGCGACTCCGGCCAATTGACTGGGATTTGTTGCCGATATTCGGCGACATCCATATTCGGCTCAAGCGTCAAGGACGGGTCTTGTCGCTGGTTGACAAGCTGCTGGCGTCAATGGCCACGCGCGAAGGCGCGGTAATCTTGACAAGCGACAAGGATTTTGAAGCCCTGCCGGAGATTCGAGTCGAGAACTGGCTGAGCTAAATAGCAAGGTCATCAAATCGCATGCGGCAACTTCCTGGACGAATACTCTGGATCGGCAACGCTGGCGATTTGCGTGCCCCGAAAATCATTTTTGATGTCGGCATCGAAGCAATCGTCGAGTTGGCCGACAATGAGCAACTCGCCGTACTACCTCGCGAGCTGATTCGATTTCGCTTTCCGCTGTCCGATGGCGGCGCGAACGCGACATGGCTGATCCGTCTGGCAGTGACCTCGGTTGCCGGCCTGATTGAGGCAAACGTTCCGACTTTGATTTGTTGCAGTTGCGGGCTGAATCGCTCGGTGTGCGTTGCCGCTGCCGCATTGGCCGCTATCGAACGGCGGCCATTTGACGTGTTGCTGTGGGAGGTGGCGAACGCAGGCCCCGCGGATGTTTCGCCTGGATTGGTTTCGCAGTTTCAAACCGCAATATTGTGACATAAAAGTCATCTGCGTTCCGATGACTGCTTGCAATTCCTCAGCGGTTGCCATGTAGGTGACGGATGGCATTCGATGACAGATCTGCGGAACCCATGTTCCTTGTCGCCTGCATAGGCATCCTTGTATTCGTTGGAACATGTGCATACAAGCTCGGTCGGGTTTTCGCCTGGTGGTAGACTGGTGCGAGACATCGTCTATTTCCTCATGGATCTCTCCTCAGCCGTTGTGTACACTCAACCCCATCCACCCACATCTCAAGGCAAGGAGAAGTCATGATCACGACTCGCACAACAGCGTTCATGGCAATGCTGCTGCTGACCGGCGCCCTGCAGGCGCAGGACTGGCCGCAATGGCGCGGGCCGGCGCGCGATAACAAGGTCACCGGGTTTAACGAGCCGAAGACCTGGCCCAAGGAACTCACCAAGAAATGGACCATCAGCGTCGGCGTCGGCGAAGCGTCGCCCGTGCTCGTTGGCGACAAGCTATACACCTTTGGCCGCAAGGGGAACGATGAAGTCACCGCTTGCTACGATGCTGCCACCGGCAAGGAGATCTGGAGCGAGAAATACGCGGCGGTGGTCGTTACCGGCGGGGCCAAGAATTATCCGGGGCCGCGCAGCACGCCGGCGGTCGCCGATGGCAAGATCTGCACCCTTGGCGTCGGCGGCGATCTCATCTGCCGGGACTACGTTACCGGAAAGGAACTGTGGAAGGTCAACAAGGGGAAGCCGCAATTCTACACGTCGACGTCCCCCCTGATCGCTGACGGCAAATGCATCGTTCTTGCCGGCACGCTCGCGGCCTACGATCTCGCCACCGGCAAGCCCGCATGGATGGCGTCCAGCATCAAGGCGGGCTACGGCTCTCCCGAAATCATGACCGTCGATAGCGTCAAGCAGATCGTCACCCCGGCCGATGGCGTCCTCGCCGGCGTCAGCTTTGCCGATGGCAAAGTCCTCTGGAAGCTCGGCATCGGCGGCACCTGGCAGAACAACTACAGCACGCCGATCATCGATGGCAACATGGTTTACTATTCGATCACGCCGGGCGGCAAGAAGGGCGGCAAGGGGACCGCGGGAGGCAGCGCCTCTGGCTTCGTCGCCCTGAAGGTCGAGAAGAAAGATGGCGATTTCACCGCCACGCAGGTCTGGAAGGCGTCCCCCGCGGCCGGCTATCACACGCCGGTGCTGCGCGACGGCCTTATCTTCGGCGTCTCGCAACAGGGCCGCAACTTCTTCTGCCTCGATGCCAAGACCGGCGATAAGAAGTGGAACGACGACACCGACCACGGCGAATGCGGCTCCATACTCAACGTCGGCTCTGTCATGGTCGCCCTCACAAGCGACAAGGACCTGATCGTCTTCCGTCCCGGCGCGAAGGAATTCTCCCAAGTGGCCCGCTATCGCGTGTCGAGCTCGCCGACGTGGTGTGTGCCGATTCTGACGGGCAATCGCATCTACGTCAAGGACAAGGCGGGTTCGCTGACGCTATGGACCGTGGATTGAACGCGGTCACTGGACGCGCTGATCGATCTGCTGTTTTAGCCAGTACATGGTCCCCTTTTCGGTCCAGTCGTGCGACAGCAGGTCGAGGCGGCGCAGCAGGGTTTCGCGAGCGGGGGGAGGGAAACGCTGCGCGACGACGCGCAGCGTGCGGATCTCGTCGCGCAGCTTGCCCTTCTTTTCGACCTCCTCGATCTCCTTCTTCGTCTTCAGGAGGTACTCCTTCGCGCTCTTGACGCCTTCCTTTTCCGTGTGGACCAGGCATTCGGCCAGGAGGACCTTGGCGTTGAAGTAGCGTTGCACGTCGAGGTGCAGGGTCTCCAACAGCGAGATGCGCAGGCCGATCTTCTCGCCGGCGCTTTCGGCGATCGGGCTGCGCGCCCGCATCTGGGCCAGCCGCTGATCGATCATGAAATCGAGGGCAATCGGCGCAAGATAGAAGTTTTTCCAGGCGCTCTTGGCCGTGATCCAATCTTCCTCGGCATTGCGGACGATTGTGTCGCTCGGATTGATCTTGCCGCGCAGGATCGCCTGGGCGCGTTCGGCTTTTTCGTGGCTGGCGACGGCCTGCAGGCGCTGCACCTCGGGTTCGAGCTGGTCGCGGATGCCGAGGGCGAGGATTTTCGTCGAGACGGCCAGCTGGCGGTCTCCGCCTCTCGCGTTGATTTCCCTTTCGAGGTCGGCGAGGGTCTTCTCGTTGTCGACATCGCGGGTCCAGTGCAGGACGAAGTCGATGCCGCCGAGGTTGTCGATGATTTGCTGGGCCTTGTTCTTGATAGCGGGATCGTCCTGGATGAGATTGCCGCTGGCGAATTTCATGAGCTTGAACCAGGTATCGAGCTCGTTGGCGAAGACCTTGTCCTTGACGCTCACATCGGTCTTGAGCAACGGCTGAATGCGGGCCAGGCGCTGGCTCATCGCCGCGCCATTGCCATGCAGATACATCTCGCGCGGTTGCAGTTCGTACTTGACGAAAAGATCGCCAACGGCGCCGTCGATTCGGCTGTATGCGCTCCCCAGGACGTTTGGCGTCACATTGATCTGCCCGAGATTGAGGGCAACATTGCCGACCGGCAATCGCGCCTGGCTCACCTGCAGGGCACGATTCGTCGTATCCTGGCCTCCCTCCTGCTTGGGCAGGAAAAGATCCAGGCAGCGTGTTGGGGACGGGACGATCTTGCTCCCCTGGGCCGGCGGGTTCCACACCTTGATCGGCAAACTCGTCACCTTTCCGACATCGCGGGCCACCTCGCGCGGGTTCTGATAAAAGACGATGCGGTCCAGGCCGGCCACTTCCCCCTGCAACTCCAGCATGCGCGGCGCCATGGCGTGCAGCGGGCAAGCGAGCCAAACCTCGAGCTTCTTCGTCTGCTCCGGCGTGATCTGCGACGTCGCGAGCAGCTTCGGGTCCGCCTGCACTTCCTTGAGGGTGGCAATACTGCCCGGTGTCTTGCCGGCGACCGGCAGGCCGAGACGCGTGTCGAAAAGTCGCAAATCGGACGCTTGGGGATCGACCACGCCGAGGACGAATTGCAGCGGATCGGTGCCAGGGACGACGACGAGGCAGCCGTCGAACTTTTCCTGGCGCAGCAGAGCGAGGTAGACGAGCGCACGTTCGATCGGGCCGCCGATGCCGCGCCGCAGAGTGTAGGCGGGGGGAACCCAGGTTTCGACCGCTTCGTGCAAGTAGACGTTTCGGCTCATCCAGCGAAACAGGGCAGCGGCGTGCTTTTCGACCGAATCGAAATTGCCCGCATCGGCCGCGCGGGCCGCATCGCGCATCAGGTAGCATTCGTCGAGGTAGTGGGCATCGGCCGTGCGAAACTCCGGCGTTTCCAGATCACTGATTTCGGGGCCGGTGAGATGGGCATCGTCGCTCAGGAACTTGCGATCCTCCTCGCTGAGCTTCACTCGCGACTGGACGTCCGCCTTGCTCATGTGGGCGTTGAGCTTCGGTAGCAAGTCGCGAAACCGCGTCCACTCGTCATTGACGCTTTTCGGCTCATAGCGGAACGCAGCAACCACCTGTGCCCCAAATGACACATTGCCTGGGTTCTCCGTGGGACCTTTGACATCGGCCGAAGGCTGCTTCGGCGGGCGTCGGCAACCGGTGTGGGTCAGGCAAACAAGCGCCGCCAACGCGGCGACGGCGAGGCTACGCGCGATCAATCTCGTCATGATGTCTCAATTCCGCCGGCGGCGGTTACTCGATGGCCTGGCGAATACGCAGGCAGCGCTCGACCAGGGCGGGGAATTCGTCCAGGGGAATCATATTGGGCCCGTCGCTGAGGGCCTCATCGGGGCGCGGATGCGTTTCGACGAACACGCCGTCGCAGCCGCAGGCCACCGCCGCTCGCGCCAGGAATGGCACCATGCGCCGTTCGCCGTCGGAGCGGTCCCCTTTTCCCGCTGGCTTCTGTACGCTGTGAGTCGCATCAAAGATCACGGGGCAGCCGATTTCTTGCATCATCGGAATCGCCCGCATGTCGTTGACAAGCTGGCCATAGCCGAAGGTCGAGCCGCGTTCGGTGAAGAGGAGCTGGTGATTGCCGACCTCGGACATCTTGGTGACGACATTCTTCATGTCCCACGGGGCCATGAACTGGCCTTTTTTCACGTTGACCGGCTTCCCCGTCCGGCCCGCTGCCTGGATGAGATCGGTCTGCCGCGCGAGGAACGCGGGGATCTGGATAACATCGCAAACTTGGCCCGCGGCCTCGGCGTGCCAGCATTCATGGATATCGGTGGTGACCGGCAACCCGGTCCGCTGTTTGACGGTATCGAGCGTCTTCATGCCGTCGTGCAGGCCTGGGCCGCGAAACGATTTGCCGGAGGTGCGATTCGCCTTGTCAAAGGAGGCCTTGAAGACGAGCGGCACGCGCAACCGCTGCGCGACGGCGGCGAGTTGCTCGGCGATCCACAGGGTCAGGTCGTGCGATTCGATCACGCAAGGGCCGGCGATCCAGAGCAGCGGCTGTTTCGAGCCGCAGGCGAGGTTGCCGATGCGTACGATGTTGGCGTCCATGCAAGTTCCCTCCGTTTAGCCCCGTTTCGTAGAAGCGGGCGGACGGTATCCAGTGCCCGCGAGAGCGTCACGTCCGCCCGTCTCTGCGAGACGGGGCTAAACGGTATCCCATCCGCGCTATTTTTTCAACTCCACCGGGACCGCATCGATCTTGGCGGCGAGGATGAAATCGTTCTCGGTCAGGCCGCCAACCTTGTGGGTCCAGATCTCGATCGTGACGTTGCGGTAATTGGCGAGGTGCAGGTCCGGATGATGATCCTCCTCCTGCGCGATCTCGGCGATGTCCTCGAAAAATTCAATCGCCTCCGCGAAATCCTTCACGGTCCACTCCCGGCGCAGCCGTTTGCCGTCAGCGGTCAATGACCAGTCGGGAACGGACTTGAGCATGTCGCGCACCTGTTCCGGCGACAGGGGAGCGATGTCTCCTTCGCACGACGCACAATGTTTCTCGCGGAGTTCACTGGCGATGGACATGACAAGCTCCTTTCGGCAACCTGGGCAAGATATGGGCCGCACCGTCATTGTCGCAGATCGGGGAACATCGGCCAAGCCGTCAAAGTTTACCTGAATCTGTGAGGATTCTCCCGATCTTGCGACTTCTCCCGGCAGACGCCCCGGCGAGAGTGCCGAAGCATATCCGGGACAATCCGAACAACCCGCACAGGCATGCGCTATGAAAAACCTGACCCGATTCGCATTGATCGCCTTCTTGCTTGTCGGCGCCTGGCCCGCCGGCGCGTATTGTCAGTTCCCGTTCCACAAGGAACGCGACAAGGTCAAAGACAAAGACGAGTTCGACATGATCGGCCTGACCCGCCGACTCAAGGGCCGCATTGTCGACCACACCGGCAACCATGGCCGCGATCATCGCATCTGGTCGCGTTCGCTGCATCAGTGGCGCGATCTCTACATCTACTTGCCGCCGGGCTACGATCCGCACGAGCGCTATCCGATCGTGATCTTCCTGCATCCGTTCGCTTACGACGAACGCACCTTCCTGCGCGTCGTGCCCTATATCGACAACGCCATCGCCTGTGGCACCCTGCCGCCGATGATCGTTGCCGCCCCCGATGGTTCGCTCGATGGGCACGGCTGCCTCGAACGGCCGGGGAGCTTTTTCCTGAATTCGAACGCCGGCCCGTATGAGGATTGGGTGTTGCAGGACATGTGGGACTTCGTCTGCAAGCACTATCCAATTCGCAGCGAGCGCGAGGCCCATGTACTCGCCGGCTGTTCCATGGGCGGCTTCGCCGCGTTCAACCTGGGCATTCGCCATCGCAACGCCTTTGGCGTGGTCGCGGGCATTCATCCGCCGCTGAACCTCCGCTGGGCCGACGTCGATGGCAACCCGCGAGCCAAGTTCGATCCGCGCCGCTGGGGCTGGCGCACCGGCTTCGACAATCCGCATGAGGTTCTCGCGGCTCTCGCCGGTGGCGCCGCCAAGGTGCGCATGGGACATGTCATGCGCCCGGTTTTCGGCGAAGGAGACGACGCCTTGCTCGGTATCGCTCACAACAACCCGCTCGAACTCGTCCTCAAGACGGGGCTGCGCAACGGCGATCTGTCGATGTTCGTCGGCTACGCCGGCCGCGACGAATTCAACATCGACGCCCAGTGCGACAGCTTCCTGTACTACTGCAAGTTCAAGGGGCTCGGCGTCGCCGTCGCTTTCGAGCCGGACGGTCGCCACGATGCCATCACCGCGGCCAAGATGCTGCCCGCATTGTTCCGCTGGCTCGGTCCGCAACTCGAACCGTACGCTCCGGGCCGTTGTGGGGCAGCGTGCGCCGGCTGCGCTCCGTGATGTTGTCATTCGCCGCTTGCGGCTTCGCGCTCGCTGAATGATTTCCGCGGGCGCTAAGCCGCAAGCGGCAGGCTCCGCCAGGTTGCCCACCTTGCCAGGCGGATGCGCAAAAAAAACTGCTCTCCACATCTCTGGTTTCTTCTGGTAGAGTCCGCCACGATCCTCAAATAGGTCAGAAGCCGTCGACAAGGAGGTCGGGGCGTGGCTTGCTCTTGGCGAATCCGCCACAAGCTCATTCTCGGAATGAGCCTGATCGCAGCCGTCATGGCGCTGCTGTTGGGCGGTACGCTCCATGGGCTGGAAACGTATCGCGCCTCGATGGGAATCTACGAGAGCAAACTCGAGGAGCTGAAGCTGGCGGTTGATGCGAAAGAGACGATTCGAAAACTGCAATTCTTGAACACGGAACCAAGGGGGCAGAACAGCGAAATTCGCGCTCGCATGAAGCCAATCAAGGAAGCCATCGACGCGTACGACGTCAAGCTGCACGAGACCATCGATCGCGGACGAGCGCCATTCGGCGGGAAGCAAGAGCTTCTACTCGTGGATCTCCTCAATAAAGATCTGGTCCAGCTTGATCTCGCCCTGAAGAAGGATGTGGATACCCCTTCCGTCGGCCACGTTGACCTTCTTGATCGCAATTCGGAGGTGGGCAAAACGCTCAAGCTGGCCGACGAACATGTTGACGATCTCGTCGGCACGATCACCAAGGTATTCGAAATGCGCGTCGACTACACGCGCAATGAAGTCCGCAAGAGCATCATCATCCTGATCACCACCGGCGTCGGTTCTCTCTTGCTCATGATTGGGCTATTGCGCTACTTCTACCGCTGGATTGCAACCCCGATCCGCGAACTCGCCGATGGCGTCAGCAAGGTGGCGCATGGCAACTTCCAGCATCGCATTGAAATTCACTCCGCGGACGAGATCGAGGATCTCGCCAAGGCGTACAACGAGATGACCGAAAAGCTGCGGGCCATGTACGAGAACCTTGCCCAGCAGGTCAACGAACGCAGCCGACAGCTCGTGCGTTCCGAACGCCTGGCCGGTGTCGGCTTCCTGGCCGCGGGCGTCGCTCACGAGATCAACAATCCGCTGGCCGCCATCCTGTTCTCCAGCGAGGCGCTCGAAGTCCGGCTCGCCGAGCTGCTGGTCAAGGCGCCGATGGGATCGCAGGATCGCGAGACGATTGCGAAATACCTGAAGATGATCCAGGAGGAAGCGGAGCGCTGCAAGGAGATCACGCAGAAGCTGCTCGCGTTCAGCCGGGGCGGCGAGCGCAAGCGTGAGGAGACCGACCTGACCACGGTCGTGCAAGGGGTGCTCGACGTGGTGCAGCACTTGCCCAGCTCGAAGGGGAAACGCATCCAGTTCCAGGGGGTCGGCCCGATGCGGGCGTGGGTCAATGCTCAGGAAGTCAAGCAGGTCTTCCTCAACCTCGTCATCAATGCCCTGGAAAGCATGGAAGACGGCGGCAATCTCACCATCTCGCAGGCGATGCGCGACGGCGTCGTCGAATTGACCTTCAAGGACACCGGCTGCGGCATGACGCCGGACATTCTAGAGAATATCTTCGAGCCATTCTTCACACGCAGCCGAACCGGCAAGGGGACCGGGCTTGGCCTGTCGATCAGCCATCGCG
>DASRSQ010000668.1:0-5614 GCA_035656475.1 Gemmataceae bacterium
GGATCAAGTGGCGATCCTCTTGGCTTTCAATTGCCCGCGCGCCGCGCTCGCGGGCACCGATCGTACGGTATCAATTCGGCCTGTGGCGGCGGAAATCGAAGATTTCTTGCACGAGCAGTTCCCGACCGAAACGCGGCCGGACACAGCCAGTCCGTAGCGGGCAGCACAGCGCATTTTCCCTCAGCGCCAGCAATACGTCCGCTACGTTGCCCGCTCGCGACGCTTGGGCACGCTTGCCTCACCGCTGGATAGCTGGGGTCCACGGTGATGCGGTGTAGCGTGCCGGCACTCGGGTAGGGGCGCGTCTTCGCGGCCTAACGGGCCGCGCATCTCGCGGCGCCCGGAGTGGCGACGAGGGGCGTGCGCAATCCCATAACGGGCTTATGCTTGCGTCTCGGCCACTGCATCGAGTGCCCGTGTCCGGCCATGCGAATGGATAACGTCGCCTTCACCTGGCAAGGCACCGCGACCCTATGCCGATAGGCAGTGCGCGGATTTTTCGCTTTTCTTTATATAGAGATCGCGCGGGATCGAGCTGGTTTTTTCCTGCTGCCGAACGATATAAACCGCGGGCTGCGGTGTTAAATGTTGCCATTACGACTCCATCTTCAGGCCGTCAAGTCAGGAAGGCTTGTAACGTGCGTCGGCCCTTGATCGCATCGCTGTGGAACTGGAACCGGAAGCACATTTTCATCGCGTGCTTTCCCAAATCCGGATCCACCTATCTCAGCAAGGTATTGCAAGAGCTGACCGGATACCCTGGGTGGTATGCGGCCGAGCCTGGCGAGCAGAAAGAGCAAGATCTGTCTGAACGGCGATTGCACCGGCCGCGACGCCCTTCGATCATGCAACAGCACATGAGGGCGACGCAAGCCAACTTGGAACTATTGGTCTGGTATCGCATGCGTCCGATCGTGCAGACGCGCAACTTGTTCGACATTGTCGCGTCGTTGCACGATCATTTCGAACAGCACGGCAGCGGCCTGTCCTGCGGATACATCTCTCAGGATTACCTGCGGATGGCTTGGCAAGAGCGTGTGGATTACCTGATCCACCTGCATCTGCCTTGGTACTTCAATTTCCTGCTTTCCTGGCGCGCCGCGGCCGATCGGCTGGAATTGTGCCACGTAACGTATGAAGAGCTATTTGCGAACCAAGCAAGCGAGCTGCGGCGGATCGCGGATTTCTACGGTATCCGCGTATCGAATGAGAGAATTGTCGCTGCCATGGAGCGCGCCGCCGGTCGCGATACACGTTTCAACGTCGGGATCAGCGGTCGCGGGGCCGAGATGCTGAACGACGATCACAAGCATGCCATCTATCGACTCGCCGAGTACTGCCGCGTAGAACTCGACAATTCGGGCAATGTTCCCTGCCTGGCCAGACGCCATCCCGTGGTACCTGACGAGCAAGTGGCTCGGCGCTGAGCGACGACCGATGCCTCGTCAAATCCCGGCAGGAACTCGCGTTCCGAATCAGGCCGTCGGCCCGATTGCCCAGAAGCGGCTCGCCTCTTGAGAAAACGCTCCATTTCGATAGGATGGTGTATCCGCCATCCCCGACCGCTTCGGGGTATGGCCGGCACGCCTCCTTAGCTCAATTGGTCAGAGCATCTGACTCTTAATCAGAGGGTTGTAGGTTCGAGTCCTACAGGGGGCACTTGCACCAGGTTCCGCCGAAACGCGACATTACGTTACCTGCCGGAACATAACCTCCCGACGGCCGGCCGTGCGCCGGGTGATCATCCGAGAGCCCGGTAGACGACCGGATTCTAGGAGGCCTGCATGTCGAACGCACCTGGCCTTCGCGTCCCTTCCTATCGTCGCCATAAGGCGACTGGGCAAGCCGTCGTCACCGTTGAGCGTCGCGCAGTCGAGAGTTTGTCCGCCTACAGCAAGGTCGAAGCTCAGGGGATGCACGGGCTATGGCGACCATCTTGTCGTCGCGAATGTTCGCACCGCTCGCCGGCCTGATGCTGTTTGCCGCCGTGGCACGAGGCGAGGAGCCACCGCCCGCGGCCGCACCGGCGAATGCTCGCGCCAACGTGCAGAAAGTGCCCACGACGGTTTCGGGCCAATACGAGCACGGCACGCTTGTGAGCATGCGCGTCGGCGACCGGATCGCCTATCTGATCAAGCCGAAAGGCGAAGTTGACAGCGAGCGGCGCTGGATTTGGGACTTTCCCTTTTGGCTCGCCATCAAGGACGGATTCGGTTCGATCGCGCACCAGTTCTACGTCGAACGGGCGTTGGCCGCCGGGTTCCACGTCGCCGGCGTCGATGTCGGCGCCTCCTTCGCGAGCCCTGCCGCGGCGGATGTCTGCCAGGGGTTTTACACGCTGCTAACGACCGAATACCGTTTGCACCCGAGAGCCCGATTGCTGTGCCACAGCCATGGCGGGTTGCTTGCCTACGGCTGGGCGCTTCGCCACCCGACGTGCGTCGACCGGATCGCGGGCATGTGCCCGGCGATCGACTTTCGCACCTACCCAGGCTTGTCGAGTGTCGCCAGCGTTCCGGCCAAAGACCTGGGCTACGACCTGCCGCTCGCGGAACTCGAAAAGCGAGCGAGCGAGTTCAACCCGATCGACAACCTGGCCCCACTGGCAAAGGCGGGCGTGAAGATCATGCACCTGCACGGCGATCACGACACGCTGGTGCCGACCGAGGCCAATGCGACCGAACTTGGCCGACGGTACCAAAAGCTAAATGGCAACGCCGAGATCGTGGTTCTTAAAGGACTCGGCTCGGAACGAGCGACCTCACGCGGCCACGACGGGCCGGAACTGTACAACTCGGCCAGGCTCATCGAGTTTTTGCTGGCGAAGTAAATTTCGTCTACGCGAATCAGGCGTTTCCAGCGTCAGACGAATTCAAGCAATGCTCCCCTTGCTGGCGCTGCTGGCTACTATGAGCTTAGCCCTACGTCGCGGTGCGTGCCGGTGGATCATGGGCTCTTCATCTTGCCGAGCACGCGCTTGGCGGCCTCTTTGGCTTCACCATCGGGCGCCGTGGCAATGAATGCCTCGAGCTTTTCGATCGCGCCGAACTGCGCGGCCGCAGGCCCTATTGCGTCGAGCCGGTGCAGCGCGGCAATCCAAATACTCGGAATCTGCCCAACGTTTCGATCGGGCTTTCTCAGGTGGTCAAACAGAGCATCGACGTCCGCAGCGCTCGCCGTCGAATAAACTACGATCTGTGGCTTCGGTGGGTGCTGCATCAACCAGGCCGCGACTAGTGCCGCAGCCATCAAGAAGAGAACGACGCCGCCCAAGACGACCTGCAGAATATCGCGGCGAGTGACCATCCCGTATCGCATGCTGGTATCTTAACCGCCGAGCTGACCAGATGCTTCCCCCGAAGTCGTATCCGCGAAGTAGCCAAGTCTTGAAGTGGAATCGATCTCAGGCTTTCGGTTCAATTTCGTCTCGTTTGAGCTGTACCGGTGTCACCTTTCCGAAGATGTGAATTCCCGCCCGAATTTCGCCTGTGGCCTTATCGACCGATTCGACGATCGCTTCAAAGCCCACAAAGATTCCGTCGATAATCCGTATGCGTTGGCCTACAGAAATATCGTTGGCAGAATCGCTCATTAACGTACGCTCAATTCTTACGCCCGAGCGCCGCACGGATCGTTTTGATCCCTTTCGGCCCGAAGCCGTGCATCTTCAATAACTCGGCGTCGTCCACCTTGGCCAGTTGCGCGAGCGAGGTGTACCCGGCCCGGGCCAGGGCCCGCAGCGCCGGCTGCGACAGGCCGGGCGGCAACGCATCCTTGACCGACGCCGTCATTTTGTTCGCCTGCGCGCGCTTCGCCGGATCGGCTGTGAGTTCACACATCGGCTCGCTCACATTGCCTGATGTGCTCTTGTGGGGCTTGCTCGATTTGGAAGCAGGTTTTTTCTTGACGACCTTCTTCTTGGCAGTCGCCTTGGACGCAGTTTTCTTTGCCATTGCTGGATCGCTCGCTACTTGGTTTCGGCTTTCGGAAAACCGGCTTCGATCAGGTCCTTGTAGCCCGGCTTGAGCGGGCGAACGTCCTTGTAACCCAGCTTCTCAAGCGCCTCGGCCGCGACCAGGGCCCGGCCGCCGCGCGCGCAATGACAATAAACTGTCTTGTCCTTCGGCACTTTTTTCTCCAACTCGGCGAGAAAGGCGGGATCTTTCGATTTCTTGGCCAGGTCCCCCACCGGCACCAGTACCGCGCCGCGGACGTGGCCGGCGTCCCATTCCTTTTGCTCACGCACGTCGAGCAACACCGCCTGCTTGTCGTCGACGGCGTGCTTGACCTTGTCGAGGGCGTCCTTGGTGTGCGCAGGCTCGGCGAGAGCCGTACGCGCAGAGAACGCGAGCGCCGCGGCTAGCAAGATGAGTCCGAAGCTTCGGAACATGGGATGCTTCTCCACGAATAATTTCACGCGCGTGGTTACCTTTACCCTCACCCTGCCCTCTCCCTGCGAGGGAGAGGGTTTTTGTAGGGTGCTCTGCGAGCACCAGCATACATGTTCCAGGCTAGCAATATTCTGGTGCTCTCGGTGCGCACAGCGCACCCTGCTGCTGTCGGTGCCCAAAGGGCACCCTACCAAATCTAAAACTCGGCGCTCCCCGGCGTGCGCGGGAAGGGGATCACGTCGCGAATGTTGCCCATGCCGGTGATGAACTGCACGATCCGTTCCAGGCCCAGGCCGAAGCCCGAGTGCGGCACGGTGCCATAGCGGCGCAGGTCGGTATACCACCAGTAGGCGGCGGGGTCGAGCTTTTGCTCCTGCATGCGGCGCGTAAGCACGTCGAGCCGTTCTTCGCGCTGGCTGCCGCCGATGATCTCGCCCACCTTCGGCACCAGCACGTCCATGGCGCGGACCGTGCGATCGTCGTCGTTCAGCCGCATGTAAAAGGCTTTGATCTGCTTCGGGTAGTCGTACAGGATGACCGGCTTCTGGAATTTCTGTTCGGTCAGATAGCGCTCGTGCTCGGCTTGCAAGTCGCTTCCCCACTCGACAGGGAATTCGAATTGCTGGCCCGACGCTTTCAAGATGTCGACCGCCTCGGTATACGACAGCCGTACGAAATCGCTCGAGACGATCCCTTCCAGCGTTTCGATCACGGTCTTGTCGATACGTTCGCGGAAGAATTCCATATCCTCAGGGCATTGGGCCAGCACGTCGCGGAAGATGCGTTTCAGAAAACGCTCGGCCAGCGCCATGGTGTCCGTCAGCTCGAAGAAGGCCATCTCGGGCTCGATCATCCAGAACTCGGCCAGGTGGCGCGAGGTGTTGGAGTTCTCGGCGCGGAACGTGGGGCCGAATGTGTACACCTTGGCTAGCGAGCAGGCAAAGATCTCGGCCTGCAATTGCCCACTGACGGTGAGAAACGCCGGCCGATCGAAGAAATCTTGCGCGTAATCGACGGTGCCGGTGGGCGTCTTGGGAACTTTCGCCAGATCGAGCGTCGACACCTTGAACATCTCGCCGGCGCCTTCGCAGTCGCTGGCGGTGATGATCGGCGCCTGGATGTACAGGAAGCCCTCCTCCTGGAAGAAGCTGTGAATCGAGCGGCTGACGCAGTTGCGCACGCGCGTCACGGCGCCAAAGGTGTTGGTGCGCGGCCGCAGGTGG
>DASRSQ010000669.1:0-2973 GCA_035656475.1 Gemmataceae bacterium
TGACCGACACGACCATGCGCGACGCCCATCAGTCGCTGCTGGCAACGCGCATGCGCAGCCACGACATGCTGCAAATCGCGCCGGTCTACGCCGCCCGGCACGCCGACTTCTTCTCGCTCGAAATGTGGGGCGGCGCGACCTTCGACACGGCGATGCGCTTCCTGAAAGAGGATCCCTGGCAGCGTTTGAGTGACCTGCGCGAGAAGATTCCGAACATCCTCTTCCAGATGCTGTTGCGGGCCAACAACGCCGTCGGGTACACGAACTATCCGGACAATGTCGTCAAGCTTTTCGTGCGTGAATCGGCCCAGGCCGGCATCGATGTCTTCCGCATTTTCGACGCGCTCAACTGGCTGCCCAATCTCAAGCTTGCCATCGAATGCGTTCGCAACGAAGGCAAAGTCTGCGAGCCAGCCCTTTGCTACACCGGCGACATCCTCGACGATCACCGTGACAAGTATTCGCTGAAGTATTATGTCGATCTCGCCAAGCAGCTTGAAAAGCTGGGCGCGACGATGCTGGGCATCAAGGACATGGCTGGCCTGTGCAAGCCGGCGGCGGCGCAGAAGCTCGTCAAGGCGCTCAAGCAGGAAGTCGGCATCCCGATCCACTTCCACACGCACGACTCCGCTGGCGGGCAGATCGCGTCGTTGCTGGCGGCGGCGGACGAAGGGGTCGACATCGTCGATGCCGCGTTCGGGCCGATCTCGGGCATGACGAGCCAGGCAAACCTGAACACGCTTGTCGAGTGCCTGCGCTTCACGAAGCGCGACACCGGCATGGACTTCGACACGCTGCATGAAACCGCGCAGTACTGGGGCGGCGTCCGAAAATTCTATCTGCCGTTCGAGTCGGGGCAGCTCGCCTCGAGCGCGGAGGTGTATCGACACGAGATGCCGGGCGGGCAGTACACAAACCTATATCAGCAGGCCCAGGCGCTCGGGATCGAGTCGCGCTGGGACGAATGTTGCCGCATGTACGCCGAGGTCAATCGCATCTTCGGCGACATCGTCAAGGTGACGCCGACATCGAAGGTCGTCGGCGACATGGCGCTGTTCATGGTCGCCAACAACCTGACGCCGGAGGAAGTCGTCGACGGCAAGCGCGAGCTCGCGTTCCCCGAATCGGTGGTCGATTTCTTTGAAGGCAAGCTCGGCCAGCCGGTCGGTGGCTTCCCGAAGAAGCTGCAGAAGCGCGTCTTGAAGGGGCGCAAGCCCATGACCGCCCGCCCCGGCGCAAATTTGCCGCCGGCGGACATCGAAGAGGCGCGCAAGCAACTCGAGGCGCAGTGGAAGCGGCCGATGAGCGATCGGGACGTCGTCACGCATCTGCTCTATCCGCGCGTCCATGACGATTTTCTCAAGCACCAAGCGGCGTATTCGGATATCAGCGTGCTGCCGACGCCGGTCTTTTTTTATGGCATGGAGAAAGCGGACGAGATCAGCACCGACATCGAGCCAGGCAAGACGCTTATCGTGAAGTTCCTGACCATCGGCGATCCGCACCTCGACGGCCGCCGCATGGTCTTCTTCGAGCTGAATGGCCAGCCGCGCGAGGTGTCGGTGGTGGACAAGGCGCTGGTGGGGGATGTCGTCAGCCATCCGAAAGCGGAGCCTGGCAACACCAAGCACATTGGCGCGCCGATGCCAGGCTTGGTGGTGCGCGTCGATGTGGTGCCAGGTGAGGAGGTCGCCAAAGGGCAGAAGTTGGTGACGCTCGAGGCAATGAAGATGGAGACGACGGTCTACGCGGAAGGAGCCGGCAAGATCGCGGAGATCCTGGTGCGCTCGCACATGCAGGTCGAGGCAGGAGATTTGTTGATTCGGCTGGAGTGAGATTGCAGCATGTGGGATCCAACGCAATACCTGAAATACTCCGACGAGCGCTCGCGCCCCTTCTTCGACCTGCTCGCGCGCGTGCGCTGCAACAATCCGTCGCTGATCGTCGATCTCGGCTGCGGCCCCGGCAATCTCACGCAGACCCTGACGGAACGCTGGCCCGCGGCGCGCGTTGTCGGTGTCGATGCGTCCGATGAGATGCTCGCGCAGGCGAAGGATCGCGCGATCCCCGGCCGGCTTGACTTCATGCGAGGCGACATCACCGCCTGGACGCCGAGTCAGCCGATCGATCTACTGGTCAGCAACGCCGCGTTCCAATGGGTGCCGGGCCATGGGACGCTGTTTCCGCGCCTGGTCGGCATGCTTGCGCCCCAGGGCGCGCTCGCGGTGCAGGTGCCGCATCATTTCGAGGGGCCGGCACATCACATTTTCGAGCAGGTGAAAACGAGCTCGCGCTGGCGCGGAGCGTTGCAGGGAGTTGGGCTGAATCACAATTCGGTGATGCCGGCCATCTGGTATGTGGAGCTGCTGCACGGTCTGGGCCTGACCGTCGATGCGTGGGAGACGACCTACATTCACGTCCTGACGGGCGAGAATCCGGTACTGGAATGGTTCAAAGGATCGGCACTGCGGCCCCTGCTCAAGGCGCTGGGGCCGCAGGCCCAATTGGAGCTTCTGGATGAAGTGGGCAAACTATTGAAAGCTGCCTATCCGGCGAAAGAGGGCGTCACGCTCCTTCCGTTTCCCCGGATATTCCTAATAGCGAAACGCTGACGTGTTAACCTTCGCCGCCGAGATCGGTCCACAGGTCGTCCCAGGGCATCTTGTCATCGATCATGGTTACTCCTCCTTGAGTAGTTGATGAAATCCATTCATCGTACAGGTTGGTGAGAGAAGCAATCGTCATGCCGAGTACCCTCCGCGGTCTATGATGATGGGCAAAAAGCGGCGCAACCAGTTGGTTGCTCTGCGAATAAAGATCGGCCGCTTGACGAAAACAAGCCATCGGTCCATTTCGATTTTGTAAAAATCGCACGTTTATGACGTCTCGGATTCCGTTTGATTGTAAACGGGACGCTGTTTCTACTGAACTTGTTCTGTAACCGTTCACCGGTTTTCAGCGAAACTGGCGCAG
>DASRSQ010000670.1:0-4307 GCA_035656475.1 Gemmataceae bacterium
GCCGCCCGCGGAATCGTCGTCTCCGCGCTGGCAGGCTTCCAATGTCGAACGTTTCGCACGGGTGCGCGTAGGGACACCCTGGCCCTGTATGGTCCTACGCCATCGTCGGGTGCGAACCCGGGGCGGCAAGACATTCATGGCCCGGGAGAAATGGGGACGCGAAAAGGCGATTCAAGGGGAGCGGGAAAAAATATTTTGACGCTGCAAGAAAAGGCTCCTCACCCAAATTATTCGAACCTTTCGTCGCGCTCGCGATCCAGCTTGGTTTCCCAGTCCAGATATTCTCGCGCCTCGCGACGAAGGCTCTCTTTCTCGGCGGCAATAAGCACCGCAAGAGCGTTGTTGCCCTGGATATCGAACCGATCCAGCATGCCTGCATTGCTCTCAAGTATCGTTGACCGCGATCCGCTCCACATCATCGGTCGGAGGCGCTCGATCAGCGTCTTCATCACGGACGCCGGATTGGGCGCGCCGTGGACCAAGCGAAATGCTATCGGGGTCCATTCCACGGGATTATGTTCGGGCGACAGCGTAAACGCTGCGACAACCAACGCAGCAGCGGGGAAACGTTGCTCCGGATCCTCCTGACACCAATTGAACAAAACGTCTTCGCTAATTTGATCCATCGGGTTTGGCTGCAGCTCCGCCGAATGTCTGATCAAACTGGCTCCCGCCGATATTGCTTTGTCGTCCCCCGTGAGAAGGGCATTTAGCGCCGCACGAGGCTGGGCCTTGAAGATTGCCCTGAGAAGGTTGTTGTGATCGTGACCATACGTCTTGTGATCAATCGCGGCCTGCCTCAGGTTTTCACACAACACCTTGGCTATGTCATAACCGCCATCGCCGGCGAGACATACTTCGACCACACCTTGAAGACGGTAATCTTCTCGCTGGTTTCGTTCTTCGAACGCCATATTGCGCAACAAGATGCGGCCTATCTCAATTATCTCTGGCGCATGTTGGCGCTTATCTTGGCGGTCGCTGAAAAACTGCATGCTCAATGTATCGACTGCCACCGGCTCGCCGTTGGGCAGCTTGGCCAACGCCTCGATATACGAGGCAATGTCTTTGGCGGGGACAACCTCAATAGCCCTGCCCATATGAACATTCGAATAGGCACGGATCGGCACCTTTCCGAGTTCTATTGAGCGGCTCAATCGCTGCATGCCGCGTGGAGTAATGAAGACGGCAGCCTGCAAAGCGGGGAAGTACGGTGCTAGAGGATCGGTCTCCAACGCCTCGTCTAGCAACTCATCCGGCAACGGCGATTTGTTTTGTCCAAGTTCTAGCAAGAAACCACACAGCGCACGCGTGTCGCGCTGCGCATTGGGAGTGGCCGCGAACTGCGCAACCATTCTTTGCCACAATTGCTTCGGGTCTTTAGCGCCCTGAGCGAGGCCCATGCCGAAGTACCATAGGTGGCCTTCGCCACCGACTATCTCCGGCAGGAGCTTTTGAAATGCCGCTTCGTCGTTCGCGACTTCAGCGCCGAGTGCTTTCACGTCGGCTTGCTGCTTCTCCATCGCAGCCTGAAAGCTGGCTCCATCATCGGCATCGATTTCGTCTACATCGTAGAAAGACTTTGACGCAAAGACTCGTCCACGTGCACGTTGCACCAGATCATCTGGTCCTAGAAGTTGTTCCAGCTTGGAAAGACGGCCGTAGTTGTCAGACGCTTTGTCCTTCTCGTCGTAGTGCCGCGTGAGCTTCACTGCGAGCCAGCCGTCTTTCCAAAAGCCTTGCTCCGCAAACTTTGCCGCGACAGCTTCTAACTCATCGCGCAACCCCACGCGCGTCCATAGTCCGCGAAAATTACCCGCAATCGTTGCTCTCACGGCACTGGCGGCAGGCTGGCTGGAAAGGGCAAATTCTTGCGCCACAGCAAATGCGGTTTTGTACCAGTTCGTGAGGTCCCCATACGTCTTCGGCTGGTAGCCATAGTCACGAGAATGGGCGCCAAACTGAAAGTCGTAGTGTGAGCTGAAATGATCGCATTCGAGCATGGCGTCCAGCGCCGCTATCCCAAGACCACGTTCTTTCTCGTTATCTGAACTCAACAAGCGCCTCACAGTCGCAGCACGTTGCTCGGCCGTGGCATGTGTGCCGGACAAATACAGATGAAACAGCGAAGTATGAATTTCAGTAGCTTCCTTCGCGCTGCCCTCGCCATAGATTGCCAGCACTGCCAGCAGCTTGGCGCACCGCTCGAAAAACGCGCCATCCCAAGCCAATGAGCGCAGTGCCCTCGGCACATACTCACCTGTCGTTATGGGTGTTTCCGCATCGTGCGCCGGTAGGTTGGCTTCCAATGCGCGCAAACCTGCCTCTGGGTCTGTCGGCAGCCCGTTGCGAAACATCGCCTTGCCAAACTCGTTCAGATTCCACACGTGCTCGCCGATCCACCCTTTTGGCCCAAGCCATTCGCCCACAATGGCTTTCGCTTCTTTGCTGCTGTCCAGGTAGCCCAACCTACGGGCCAGAGATATTGTGAGACGCTGCGGTGCTCCGTTTATGAGCCATTCTTGTATGCGCGCGAATGGAATGTTCTCTAGAGCGGTAGCCGCAAGACGGTTTGCCAATGCATGTGGAAGAACCGCACGCCATTTTCCCCGGCGTTGGGCCAGCTCACGCCTAAGGAGTTCTGCAACATCCCGATGTGCAGCTTCCGGCGTTGAACCAATCAAGCCGGCGAGTCGGAATAGCTCAGCATCATTGCCGTTAGAGACATCCTCGCCGTCAAACGAGTAGACCAGCGCACATGCCTGAGCCATTTCCAGTAGCGACCGGTCCTGCCCCTGCCGCTGTTCAAACAACCGCTCGAACAGGTCTTTGTTGCTCAGCTCGGACAACGTGCCACTACGGCCGACTGTCTCGGCCAGCGCAATGGCAATGCGTGCGTTGCCTCCCGAGAACTCGGCCGCAGTCCTTGCGTCGATTTGAGAAAGTTTTGGGAACCGTATTTGCAGCAGTTTCTCGATCAGCTCCGGTGATGCGGCTCTGATTTCGAAAGCCTCGGTGCCCTCCGGCAGATCGTCCTGAATGTCGTACTCGACCGTGATGACCCGTACTGCGCCCCCACCGCGCACCAAGCCAGCAAGTCTTGCATGAAGGTCGGATGCGCAATTGTCGACGATCAGTATCGCTTGTGTGCCGCTAGCGATTAGGTCCGACGCAAGGCTGATCGGTTGCGGATTGGGTTCATCGTTCATGTTTGTGTAGACCGCCATACTGGGGTCCAGCGGGTCCTGACCGATCCTCTGATCAAACAGCGCTTGCACAAATCTAGTCTTGCCGACGCCGGATAATCCGACGAGCCGCACAACACTTCCCGGCTGTCGCAGAACCTCGCGCAGCTTCTTCAAGCCATCTTCTGCCGAAAAATCATCGCTGTTTTTTGCAGCGCGATCTCTGACGCGCACACCCTTGTCCAACAGATACTCGGACTCGATACCACCAGCAGGGAATGCCCACGCCCCGAAGGGCTGCCAACCGGGAATGGCTCTGCCTATGGCGTTACGAACCCACACGATCAAGCCAGCGTGATCTCGTACCCAGGACGCCACTCGGGTGCGGTCGTAGAAATCGAGCACGATCCGCCCAGCAACTTCTCGGGACGCGTCGGCCATCGCCTTCCTGCGGTTCGCCAAGGCGACATCTGCGGTCGAGCCTTTGGAGCTAACTATCACGTAAGCACCGTCGCGATCCGCTAGCTCTTGGATTACAGGTCGCAGTTCACCGCCGGGACGCATCTCTCCTGCGATCGCGCGCGGCGGCAAATCTTGCTCCTTAACCTGATAGCCAGTGCTCGGTTTCGGTATGAATCCTTCGATGAGTTTGTCCGCAGGCAAATCCACTCGGATGTCCAAGCCGCCATCCTTGGCGTTTTGATCTCCGCCCCAAGTGACAGCGGCAACAGAGTAACCGCGACGGCGCAGATCAGCTTCGCAAAGCAATGCCACAAGCGTGCGCAACTGCTTGTCGTCCAATTGCGCGATGTCTTCTGGAGTGATTTCGAACATGCCGAATCTCTGGCCTACGTCGGCAGGTTATCACAACGAACAGTTGTGAGCGAGACTCTGGTTACTGTCGTTACTATGAGACGCGCTTTGCACTCACCATCCTTCGACAGGCTCAGGATGAGGACACCTTAAATTCCTAAAATTTCCGCATGGTGAGCCTGTCGAACCATGAGAAAGCCGCTCATCGTTCGACTGGTTCAGGATGAGGGGGTGCGCCCCTCACCCCTTCCCGTAATCCTTCGCCGTTTTGTCGATGGCGTCCTTGGCCTTGGCGACGAGTTCGTCGAC
>DASRSQ010000671.1:0-16280 GCA_035656475.1 Gemmataceae bacterium
CGGAACACTGGCGATGTGCTTCAATCGCGTTCTCGTGTGCGATCCGTACACGGTCTCGACCATGCGGCTATCGGAGTGCCCGAGCTGGTCGGCGACTTCCTTCGCGGTCGATCCTCCTTCGAGGCCGTCCACCGTGAACCGATGACGCAGACAGTAGGGGCTGAAAAGCTCGCTCGCTCCGTCATCCAGTCCGAGGCGTTGCGCGACGCGGCGGAAGTGGCGGGCGAACGTGTGGCCGTCCCACGGCGTACCGTCGGCGTTCAAGAAGACGTGATCGGTCGGCCTGGGCGATTTCTTCTTGCGAAGACGGCGCAGCATCGCGGCAACGCCAGGCTCAAGCCCGATCAGACGCGGCTTGCCGGTCCTGCGGCGTGTCTTCGACTTCTCCCGGTAGATGTGCGGGCAAGCGTCGTCCTCGTGGCAGTCCATCCACAACAGGTCGACGGTCTCGCAGGTGCGCGCTCCCGTTCTTCGCATGAAGTAGAGGGGACGCTGAAGGACGCGCGTCGCGCCTCGCATGATTGCGACGTATTCGTGCGGTTCGGCCGGTCGCCGTACCTTGCTTGCGGTTCTCTTCAATGCCCGCGGTCTGCGGTAGGGGCAACGGTCGATAATCTCTTCTTCTTCGGCCCATGTGAAGCAGCCTACCACGGTGCCTATAACGCGTTTCTTCGTGTTGCCGGCCTTCCACTCGGGATGCTCGTTCATGAAGCGGGTGAGGTCGTGCTGGCGGCACGCGGAGATGGATTGCTCGCCGAACATGGCCACGAACTTGCCAAGATCGCGCTCGGCGTTATCCAGCGCCTTTGCGGAGAAATCATCAGCGGCAAGACGGGCGCGAAGGTTGTCAAGGTGCATGCGGACGACTTCGCGGACACTCAGATCAGGGATAGGATCGTGCGGCGGCGATTCGGGCCGAAACGCCCGGAGCGGTTGAGCGGACATAAGAGACTTCCCCTAAGTGTTGCGTCTACTCTTCGCGTTCAGGCGGCAGGGAAGCCTCTTGTCCTGTCCGGCGCGTGCAAGGCGCCGGGCAGGACTTTCCTTACTCCTGACGGGAGAGATCGTCAATGGGTTCGCGGTCAAAGGCGGCGGTCGAAAATGTTTCCTGACTTTGGCGCGATCCGGAATTCTAACGCGCCCGAAAGCATTTGCAATTATGAGAGGTCGCAAAATGCCAGATGCGCGGCCTCTGGATGTGAAGATTTGCGGATTCAATATTCGGTGATTTTGCTTAGACGGTAAAACTCGCGCAGCGGTCATAGCGCCATGACGGACACTCGGGCGCACCCTTGAGCAAGGATGTCGAGGTCCGACCCCGGAGAGGGGCAACGAGGCACGCGGCATGAAGCCGCTCTTACTTTTCTAATTAGAGGTGCGGCCATGCCTTTGACCAAAGACTTTATGAAAAGATCGCCGTGGCGCCTGTCCTACCTGGCGATGATGGTTGCCTCGATGGCGCTCGCCGGCGAAGGCAACGAGAACGAAACGCCGCAGATGGCGGCAGACGCCTACTCGCAGCTTGTGACGACCTACTGCCGCGATCCGCGCAGAGCAACGCGCGAAGAGACCATCGCAACGCATCGCGCGATACTGGCGTGGTGCATGGGCAAGACGGCTGGACTGTGCGCGATCAACTGAGGGTGGATCGATGAAGCTGCCCCGTCAAACCGAAGCCTCGTTTACTCGGACGGTCCTGCAACTGGCGAAGGTGCGCGGCTGGCGCTGTGCTCACTTTCGCGCGGCATTGACGAAGAAGGGCTGGCGAACGCCGGTCCAAGGAGACGGGGCCGGGTTCCCTGATCTAATCCTCGTGAAAGGGTGCTGGCTGATCGCCGCCGAATTGAAGGTCGGCAAGAACGAGCCGAGGCCCGAACAAACCGCATGGCTGGAGGCTTTCGCGAGTACAGGCGCGTTTGCCTACTGCTGGCGGCCCGAGGATTGGGACGAGATAGAGGCGATCCTGTGTGATGGGCCAACGGGAGGAAGCGTACCGTGAGCGAATCAATTGCAACCTGGGCCATTGTCGAGTTGATGGGGCACGTCAAGCTCGCGGGCAGGCTGACCGAAGAGGAGAAATTCGGCGGCAAGCTCGGCAGGCTGGACATTCCGACGACGAAGAAATGCACCTGCCCGAATGCCGCGCGGGAGTCGGTTGAAGCGCCGACGGTCCCCTGCGAGATGTGTCAGGGGAGCGGCATCGTGCAGGACTTCATCACCCAATATTTCGGCGGGGGTAGCGTGTATCGCATCAGCGTCGTCAGCGAGGACGTTGCCCGGCACGTCTCACGGCAGACAGCGCGGGCCCCGGTCAGCCCGTGGGACTTCCCGAAGGCAGCTTTGCCAGCGCCGAAGGCTCGCGAAGACACGTCGAAGGCTCGCGAAGACACGTCGCTATTCGAAGACGATGACGATGACTTCGATGACTGAAGGGGTGACGAAGAGGGCATACGGTGCAGTTGCCCTTACTGCTTCTGCGTGATCCGCACGGTATATGGCGAGCGATGCGAAGACTGCTTGCGGGGAATTCATTGCGGGTGATCGATGAGCCAGACCCAGGGACTACTTGATTTCAACGCCGAGCCGCCGCCAGGCCCTTACGCGCCTCACTACCGCGCCACGGACCCGGAGACATCGCGCAAGGCCGCGGCGAAGCACCAGGCGTCCGGCAAGCTATCGCGGAACTGCACGATCGTCCTGGCAGCGCTCCAGAAGCATCCACGCTCGACCTATGCGGAGCTGTTCGCGGTGTTGAGCAGCTCGGAACGCGAGACGATCCCGGACAACAAGGAAGTGCTGCGCCGGCTGAACGATCTGCGGTCCCGAGGTCTCGCGCGGAATCCTACGGTCGCTGGGGAGATCGAGAAACGCGCGTGCCGGGTGAATGGATCGACGATGCAGACGTGGGAAGCCACTGTGTGAGTGTTCCGATTGGATCATGGAGGGTTGCATCATGGAAGAGCATGCAAGCAAGGTTGCTTGGAGATGGCGCGGGAGAGCGCCGCCGTACTAACGGGCATCGACACCTGCGTTTCGCCCCTGCGGGCGGAAGCAAATACGCATCGACCCGCAGGGGTTTTCACACCACCACAAAGGGAAAAGGTGATGGCAAAAGCCCAAGGAAATAAAGCCGAAGCGATGGAGCGTTACATCGCCAAGATAGACCAGTTCGCGACAATGCTGCGCGACCAGCAGCAAACGATTCAAGAGTTGACCGCGCACGAGAAAGAGGCGAAGGCTCTCTACGAAGCCGCCAAGGACGCAACGCGCGAGGCAAAGGAGGTCGAGCATAACACCGTCTCCCTCCTCCTCAAATTTGTTACCCCCGGCTCGGTCGACATCATGCCGCTCTTTGACCAGATGGAAAAGACGGACGAAAAGAAGCACGGTGAGAATGCCACCGAATGGCGCAAAGAGCCGATTAGCGCTCTGAAGTTGTCCGCACTGGCGATGCGCGTCCTGATCGACGCTGATATCGTTCTCGTCGGCCAACTCCAGGATCGCGTCATGAAGGGCGATGATTGGGCGGAAGGATTGGAGATCAGCGACGGCGTTGCCCAGGCGATCGAGGCGAAGTTGCATCAGTTCATTGAAGAAAGGACGCAGTCGAAATGAGGCCGCTATCCGAAGCACGCGATCCGAACAAGTTGCCGCAAGGTGTGACGCTAGAAAAGCCGCCTTTCGTGCCGCGCATGGTGATGACTGACGAATTGAAGATCGTCACCGCCGACGTGATGAACCAATGGCGCGGCCGCAAGGTGTTCGCGCCTCTTCTCAAATATGGCATCCGTCCGCTCGACCGTTTGCTCTTTCATGGTCCGCCGGGCAACGGCAAAACGATGGCGTGCTACTGGATAGCCAAGGAGCTTGGCATTCCTCTCTATCGCGTTCTCTGCGATCAACTGCGGGCGCCGCACCTTGGCGAGACGGCCCGCAATATCGCCGACGTGATGACGTTCTTTGACGCACGCACCGAGCCGGCGTTGTGCCTGTGGGATGAAGTCGAATCGATTTTCGTTGACCGCAAGGACGGCGGCGGGCCGGTCGGTAGGCAGGAATACGGCGGAGCGTTGACCGTATTCATGCAATACCTCGATCGGTGGAAATCGCCGACGCTGCTCGTGATGGCGACGAACCTGCCCGATCATCTCGACGCCGCTCTCCTCTCACGCATCGAGCTAAAACTGGAGTTCTCGGGCCCTAGCGAAGATCAATGCAGACAACTCATCGAATACTGGCGGGAGCTGTTGCACGATCACGGCGCGGAAGTGTGGGGCCCGCTTCTTGAGGAGAGGATCGCGGCCAGGCGTCCGGCGAGCTTTAGGGAGTTGCAGCAGGCGATTGCCTACGCCGCGCGGGACTGGACTGCGAGGCAATGCCGATGATCGAACAAAAGGAAATTCATCGCGCGATAAGCATTGCCACAATCGAGATGAATTACTGGTCGTCATGCAATGCACCGGCGAACGACGTTCAGCTTGGGATTCAGATCGGCGCAATGGGAGCGGCGGCAAATATCATCGCGGCGATCTTCAAAGGCATGACGCCGGACCAGTTTCGAGACGAGGTTGAGAAGAGGCCAAAACAATCGTGAAAACCTTCTCTCAATCCCAGGTCGAAGAAGCCAAGGCCTACGCCCTCGAAGGCGGTCAAGCCCTGCACCTTCATCGGATCATCGTGGACCGCGACAAAGCCCCTGCGTGCTTCGTCCAGGCGGTCGATCGAGGAGAGGATATTGCCCATCTGTTCGACCAGGACGCAAAGCGCCTGCGCGACACCGTGAAGAAGCTCGGCGTGCGTGTAGTGGTGATCGAGCATCGCGGGACGCCGCGCCAGCATGTGGACCTTTGCGGCCGTCCTCTGCAACGGGCAAAGACGCTGGCGGATTTGAACAGAGGAAAGAGGGAGAGGGGTTAGATTTCGGGCCGTAGTCCTGGCTGGACCCATCGGAAAGAGTCTCGCGGATTGCGTGGGAGCTTGGACTGGTGGAGTTGCGTTCGATTCGCGACACGGCCGCTCATCATCTCGGCTCGTTGCCGATATGACGCCGCCGGGCTGGGCGTTTTCTGGCTGCTCGCCCGGCGGCAATTTGAAAGTCTCGCCCGTTCCATCTTTCTTTCACGGAGGTATTGCGCATGACCGAACCCACCGACACCCCGACCCAGGAGACGGGGCCACCGCCGACCGAACCAGCCCCGGCAGCGGAGACGCCGCCGGCGACAGCCGTACCGCAGGCTGATCGCGTTCACTGAGCAAGACGCCTCTGCGGGTAGGAAATCGGACTTCCCGCAGGGGCGCGGTTTATGAGGGATCGAGGGAATGGAAGCAATGAAGATAAAGGCGATCGCACCGTGGTTTGGAGGCAAGCGGACGCTGGCCCCGGAGATCGTCAAGCAACTCGGCAAGCACACGCAGTATTTCGAGCCGTTTTGCGGATCGATGGCGGTTTTGTTCGCGAAGGAGCCCAGCCAGAAAGAGACGGTCAACGACTTGCACGGGGATCTTGTCAACCTCGCCCGCGTCCTGCAGGTGCAAGACCAGGCCGAGGATTTGTACGACCGCCTTTGCCGCGTTCTCTTTGTTGAGAATTTGCTCCGCGATGCCGTCGACTATCTCAGGGCGTCGGCGGAAATAACCGATCGCGTAGAGCGAGCCTATTGGTACTTCATAGCTTCCTGGTTCATGCGGAACGGCGTGGCGGGGACGCAACGACTGGAATATCAAATTGCGGTGCGTTGGACGAAGAGCGGCGGATCCCCGACGGTACGCTGGCGTAACGCGCTCGATTCAATGCCCCAATGGCATCTAAGACTTCGCAACGTCGTCATTCTGAACCGCGATGCCATTGAAATTGCCAATCGCTTCGAGGACGTGAAAGAAACCGCCATCTACGCGGATCCCCCGTACCATTCCGTTTCCCGCTCGGGCTACGGCAATCACGGCAACGGTTCGAAATACCTGCACGAGTTCGAGCACGGGGACACTCTCTACGGCGACGATCACGCACGTTTGCGCGACATTCTTGCCGCCTACAAAAAAGCCCGCATTGTCGTGAGCTACTACGACTGCCCGCGCGTTCGCGAACTTTACGACGGTTGGACCTTTCTCGAGAAGACACGTCAGAAGCACCTGCACGCCCAGAACGGCCGCGGATCCAGGCCGAAGGAAGCCCCAGAGGTTTTGATCGTCAACGGCCCAGCCTACTAAGTATCAGCTTCGGAGATGGACCCCATGTCAGCACCACGGACGGACAAGGCGCCGCCACCACCAGCACTGGAACAATTGCCAGCAACGGCGCAGCGCCTTTACGGTCTCATCAAGAACTTCAGCAAGCGCAAGGGCTACTGCTGGGGAGAGCAAAAAACGCTTGCCAAACACATGAGGGTATCAGTTCGAACGCTCGGCGCCGCTCTCTCTGCCCTGAAAAGCGCCGGCCTGGTCGCGATCGAGAGGACGGGGCGAGCGAACAAATGCCGCCTTTGCGAACCAGACGAACCGGGAGAAGTTGCCGATCAGATCGGCAACGATTGCCGAACAGATCGGCAAAATCTGCCGATCAGATCGGCAAACGACGAAAACCAGCCTTATAAGAGTTTGAATTTAGAAGAGTATTTAGAGGAAGGCCCACGGGACGATCCCGCGCCAGAGCATCCGAAAACACTTGAGCACCTGGCCCGCATTCACGACCTTGACGCACTCCCAGCCGACAAGCGCGCCCAGGTGCGGAACTTCGTTCTCGAGAACTTCCCGCTGGCCGCCTACGACCCGGAAGCGTTCCAGCGTGCGGAAATTGCGGTCATGATCGAGCAGCGCGTCCAGGAGCAGCTTGCCGAGCAGGAGCGGCAACAGCGGATCACCCAGCTCGCAGATAAGGCCGCCTTCCTGTCTGGCAACGCCCAAAGCCCGGCGATGGTCGGGCACTGGCTGTCGCACCTATCAGACCTGATCGGATCGGGATTCACGCTCGAGCAACTGGAGGAAGCCATCGATGCGGGCAAAGGTCCAAACGGCAACCGAAAGAGCGAACCGCCCTGGGATTTCAAGCGCCGCCTCGAAGGGGCCGCTGGCAAAGGCCGAGGCGCCGCCGCTGATCCCCTCGCTGGCTGGAGGGCCGCCGCCGCTTCGCTCGCCTGACGCTGCCGAGCTTGAGTTGTTCATGCGCTGCCTGGCGCCGTTGATCGCGGTTTTCCCGCCGCTGACCGAAATGCAGGTGAAGGGGTACTTCGCTCTGCTGTTCGACCTGCCCGCCGAGGCGATCTACGCCGCGGCCATGGAGGTAGCGGCCTCGAGGGTGTACCAGACCTGGCCGACGCCCGGGGAGATTCGAGGGGCGGCCGCGAAGATCATGATGCCGCAGATAACGCCGGCAGAGGCGTTCAAGATGGCTCGGAAGGCGATGTTGAGGATGGGGGACATGACGCTGGACTACTGCAACGGCCTGCCGACGCACGAGTGGAACGAAAAGGTTCTGGCGGCTCTCCCGCTGCCGGTCAGGAACACGCTGAGTTGCTTCGTCAGCACGATCGGCCCGAGCACGACGGCCTACGCTCAGTTCAGGGACGAATACGAGCGGCAAGCGGAGATCGCGCGTCAGCCGATCATGCGGCCGGCGCAGGTGACGGCGCTGCTGAGGACGCTGAAGGTTTTCCCGGACGATCACATGCCGAGCTTTGACGAGGCGGTCGTGAGGGCGCAGAGGGAAGCGGTCGAGGCTTCGCGGAAGAGGTTGAAATGATCGGCGACATCTGGATCGAGTCAGCCGACGGCGATCCTCACGCCTACGCGATATATCGGAGGCACTACAGCAGCAACAAGAACCCGAGGCCGAAGCAACGGCAGTTTGTCGGGCCTGGCGAGCGAATTGTTTTATTCGGGTTCTTCTGCGTGGCTTTGTTCGTGTGGACCAAACGAATTCGCGACGATGGGCAGGATGGCGTCAACTGCTCCGTCTTCCGCAACGAATCGGACCATCGTTCAAGCGACATGATCCTCGAGGCGGAGCAATGGGCCTGGCTGAAGTGGCCCGGCGAAAGGCTGTTCACGATGGTCAACGCGGAGAAGACGGCCAGACGCCGCGGCAAACGCAATCCGCCCGGCATGTGCTTCATCGCCGCTGGCTGGCGTGAGTGCGGACGGACGAAGAAGGGGCTTGTCATCCTCGAAAAGTTGGCGGGTTGAAATAAGGGAAGGCGGAGGTCAACAGGGCGGCCGTTCTCCTCCCGCAGTGGGCCCAGCGTGACGAAGCTGTGAACCAAGTTTGTCGCGAGGCTCGAGCTCTCTACGAGAGAGCCACAAAGAATACGACCCGACGTGTGCGCGTTCTGTTTATCGAGTGGAATGATTCATGACGAACTACCGACGCCGCATCCGCAACGCCAAGGGGCAGGAGATCACGGCTGACCTGTACGACGTGATGCACGCCTACGGGGTGACGAACCAGGCCACGGGGCACGCGATCAAGAAGCTGATGATGGCAGGGAAGCGCGGGGGCGGGAAGTCGGTGAAGCGGGATCTTGAGGAAGCGATAACGGCGATCAAAAGGGCGATCCAGTTGGAGACGCCGAAAGGAAAAAAACGATGAGCCAAGAATCTTCGATCGAGTGGACCGACGCTACGTGGAACCCCGTTCGCGGCTGTACCAAGATCAGCCCCGGTTGCAAGCACTGCTATGCCGAGACGTTCGCCGAGCGATGGCGCGGCGTTCCCGGTCATCCCTACGAGCAAGGCTTCGATCTGCGCCTTGTCCCGGAGAAGCTGACCGAGCCGCTGAAGTGGAAGAAGCCGCGCGTGATCTTCGTGAATTCGATGAGCGACCTGTTTCATGAGGACGTGCCGGATAGCTACATCGACAAAGTTTTCGCGGTGATGGCGCTGTGTCCGCATCACACGTTTCAAGTGCTGACGAAGCGTGCGGACCGGATGGCGGAATATCTGAACGCTCTAGGACGTGAGGATGCCATCGACGACATTGCTTGCGACATGCGCGAGGAAGTGAAGCACTGGCAGGATTTCGCGGTCGATTGGGTTCGGCTTGGGCGCGGCGGCTATGTCGATATGCCGCTTGATAACGTCTGGCTCGGCGTCTCTGTCGAGAACAAGCAGCACGGCCTGCCACGGATCGAACACCTACTGAAGACGCCAGCAGCGGTGCGGTTCCTGTCGATAGAGCCGTTATTGGAGGACCTCGGCGAAGTTTCAGGCTTACCGAAACGGCGATGCGATAGCTGTTATTACGACGGGGGCGCTACCGGCTTTTCGGCCAATGCGACATTCGCAAACAACCTGTGCCCGAGATGCGGAGCGAGCGCGTCGCAATTCGACAAGCCTGCAATTAGCTGGGTAATCGTCGGCGGCGAATCAGGCCACGGCGCGCGACCGATGCATCCCGATTGGGTGAGGTCGATCAGGGACCAATGTGTAGCGGCGGGCGTGCCGTTCTTCTTCAAGCAGTGGGGTGAGTGGGTTGAAAGCCTTCAAGTCGGAGGTAACGGCTGGGTGCTTGGGCGAGAGGAAGGCGGGAAGATGTTCGGGCGACTTTCTGCCAGCGAAGGAAGGCCGCATGCCGGGGGAACAATTTACGACGGACCATCACGCCAGTTGTTCGCCGGGCGCGAGTTTGAGACAAGGTTCCCGTGGGGCGAAGTGTATCCGTGCATGGTCAAACTCGGCAAGAAATCCGCCGGTCGCATCCTTGATGGCCGCACCTGGGATGAGATGCCCAAGAGAGAGACGGTGAGCGCATGAGCGAACCCAATGAATGCCCTGGACATTTCAAATGCCACGGCCCAGCCTCGTGGTGCGATCAGTGCGGAGACGTTGACCTGATCTGCGACGATCCGAAATGCGAGGCGCACGCTCGCGGCCTTGAACGACATGCCGAAGTGCAACGGCTGCGATCCGAATACGCGGTCTTGCATGCGGAAGCTGAATCGAAACGGAAGGAACTGGAGGAAGCCGAGCGTTCACTGGACAGATGGGAGACAGGCAATCCCGTCATGGTCAGTAGACCTTGGAAAGCTAAGGCGGTGACCGCATGAGTGGGATGCTCTACGAAGTCTGCTCGGCCTGCAAAGGCACCGGCTATATCACCGTCGCTGTTCCGACTGTTCTTGGCGGGGTCAGCGGAAAGATGGTCACCGTCAAAGACTGCACCTGCAAGAAATTGCGTGTCGTCGAAACCGGCGCCACGTCCGGCCAGCTCGAACGCGCTGCCAGGTTCCAATTACTCTGCCAGGAGAACGGCTTGACAGAGGAGATTTTGAAGGATGAGGGGGTGAGGAAGTGCCTCAAGCGGTCCCTCCCTGCAGAGTTGACTGATCCCATCCGTCAAGCCATTGCCCTTGCAAGCGAAGGCGAGCGCGTCTTCTCAATCGCGTGGTTATTTCGCTCGCTCGGCAAATCGATTTCCAAGAAGGCCGCAGACGAAAGAGATTTCGTCCTGCATTGGGCGTTGGGCCTGGCCCTGGAGCACGGGGAGAAGTGGCAGCAAGTAGCGAACGATCAGATACAGGAGATGACTACGAAGGCCGAAGAGATGGAGAAGAAACCGCAATGAAGAATACGCGCGAGATGATTATTGATTCCTTCGCCGGCGGCGGGGGTGCTTCGCTCGGGATCGAACGAGCCCTTGGACGCGGCCCAGACGTCGCCATCAATCACGACGCCGACGCGATCGCCATGCACGCCGCGAACCATCCGGACACGAAACACTACCCGAACGACATCTGGAGCCTTTCGCCGGCCACGGTGACGAAGGGCAATCCCGTGGGCCTATTGTGGGTCGCACGGGCGCAGGGATTCCCGGACAGCTACGTCCTGACCGGGAGCAAGTCGTCCCAGGTCGCGCGGATCGGCAATAGCGTCTGCCCGGTCATGTCCGAGGTCCTGGCCGGGGCCAACTACAAACCGCTGACGCTGAAGCGAAAGGCAAAGGTATCATGATCTACCTCTCCCCCCGTTCCGCCTGGCTGGAGATCGCCAGCGCCTTCTCCACCAGCACCAACGCCAAGGCCCAGGTCCGCGGCATCACTGTGGACGGGATATGCGAGGCAATCGCGCATCTCTGGATGGTCGACGCCATCACGAAGGACACGAGGAAAGAGATGCTGGCGGCGGTGCGGAATCATCGCTTATACACGCCGGGATACTACATCTGGCCGACCACGCGCGCGGGTGCGGTGGAGCGTGCTTCCTTCTGCCGGGCGCAGGCGGATATGGAGCTGGTGAAGGTGCGCAGGCTGAAGGTGCGCAGGCGGAAAAAGGCACTGGAGAGGACGCGATGAAAGCCCCTGAATCAACCAAGAGCCTCCCCGAGAAGCTGGCGGCCGAACTGGTGCGCGTCACCGAATTGCGCGAGCGATGCCGCTGGAGGAGATTCGTTTTTCTGACCGACGACACGCATATTTCTGCGAAACGTCAGGACGAACTGATTTCCGCAGCGATCGAGCAGGGAATACGGGCCGCTGGGATCAATGACGCGCTGGAGCAGATGCACGCGGTCATGGAGTTGGAGGGGTTCAAGGAATGACTGCACGATTGACCTACGACATTCCCCCTGGCTTCTCCAAGGTCCGTAACGGCACCGTACGACCAGAAGAGCGTCATCGGGCATCCGGTGTGCCTGTATGAATGTGTCATCAGGAAGGACAAATGAAGTTTTACGTCGGCCTGCACATGCCGAGTCACGCCGCGCAGTTCGAGCGGTGCATGATAAGCGTGGCCCGCCTGCGTGATCGGAAGTCTGATTTCGAGGTCGGCGAATGGATGATGGATTCCGGGGCCTTCACGGAGATCAAAACGCACGGACGCTATCGCGATTCCGTCGAACAATACGCGGCGCACGCGGAACGCTGGTCAAGGTGCGGTCAGTGCGTTGCAGTGGTCAGCCAGGACTATATGTGCGAGCCGTTCATCCTTGCCAAGACAGGGTTGACGACGCAGGAGCATCAGCGATTGACCATCGAACGATACGACGCGCTATCGGCCCTTGTTCGCTCGGCTTACGTGCTGCCAGTGTTGCAGGGCTACTTGCCCGATGAATACGTTGCGCACGCTCGCGAGTATGGGGAGCGGCTTGCCCATGGTCAATGGGTTGGCGTCGGTTCGGTGTGCAAGCGAAATGTCGATGTCGAAGAGATCGAAGCCGTGCTGATGGCAATTCGACGAGAAGCGGCCAGACTTGAGGCTGCACGGCTTCGGCGTCAAGCTGACGGCGCTGGCATCGTCCGTGGTAAGGGATTGTCTTTACTCGGCGGATTCGATGGCGTGGAGCTACTCGGCTCGCAAGCAGGGAAGGGATGGCAATGATGTCAACGAAGCGAGCGCGTTCACGAAGAAAATCAACACGCAGAAAGTCGCCCGGCGCACTTTCTCATTTAGCTTGTTCTGAATTGGCCAAAGCGATTCTCCAGTGGGACAAACGCTATCCCGGCGATATCGACGCATCGATGGAAGTCTCGGCCGATCAATGGGCACAAATGGTCAAGCTGGCACAAAGCATCGCATGACAAACCTTCTCTGCTCCTGGTGTAAGAAACCAATCCCGCGCGGCATCTTCTGCGGTCGCAAGCACCGTCAAGCTGCCTGGAGAGTCCGCAAGCGGTTGCGCATCGAGGCATCGAACGAGGAGCCAAAGAAATTCGCCTACGCGGATCCGCCATATCCGGGGATGGCCGCGAAGTTGTACAAGGCCCAATCGTCCTACGCGGGCGAGGTCGATCACAAGAAGCTCGTGCCGTCGCTGGAGGCCTCCTACGACGGTTTCGCCCTCAGCACGTCGGCGAAGGCCTTGAGCGACGTTTTGCCCTTGTTCACGCGCCCGTATCGTGTCTGCGTGTGGGTGAAGCCGATCGGCGCATCGGTGCGCACCTTCGGCATCCACAACGCCTGGGAGCCGCTGATCGTCGTTCCCGGCCGACAGCTACGGCCCGGCAAGAGGGACTGGTTGAGCGCCCAGCCAGCGCGCAAGGGGGATAGCGACTTGATCGGCAGGAAGCCCGAGGCGTTTTGCTGCTGGCTGTTCGAGCTGCTGGGGATGCTGCCGGGGGATGAATTGGATGATCTGTTTCCGGGGAGTGGGATCGTGGGTAGGGCCTGGGAAGCGGTCAATCGAAAGTCGGTATCTTCTCGAGGTGCCAGCGACGCGCGTCGTTAGCCGCGGCGAGCGACACATTGGAGTAAAGAGAATTAGCGTCGTTGGCAGCTGTTGCCGACGTGTCGCTGATCGGAAACCATAACAGGAGACTATCAATGACTGAGCCGACAACCAATCCTTTGACGACGACCGCGCCTATCTCGCCGCCTGCCGTTCTGCACGAGCATCAGGAGTTGGAAGGCGAGCAAGACGTCACCGTCATTGCGCGCTACCCGTATCAGATGGAGAAGTGCCAGGCCGAGTTGATCGAATGGGCAAAACGCAAGATCGCGGTCGTTGAAACCGAGTCGCGCGATCTTGCCGAGAATCTTGAGATTGCCAAGAAAAACCAGTGGGGAACGGGCGGCCTATATCGGGCGCACCAGCGATCCGTGAAGCGAGAGGAGTTCTACCGAAAGATCCTTGCGGCGCTTGATGCTGGACATTGCATCGTGCCTAACTTCCCGGTCGATATTATTGCCGTGCGAACGACACGGCGAAACCCGTCCAAGGGCACAAGCACCGATTGGAGCGATCCGCACACACAGGCAAGCGAGTGTCCGCCGATCGGCGATGGTGAGTTCAAAGCGGCGAATCCGGTGATCTATCAACGGAAGATCGAATATGAACGCGATGGAAAGCAGATCACCGAGAAAGAGTATTGGGCTGAAGCGTTTGCGGAGTTTGATTTTCCATTCACGACCGCCAAACCTGAAATCCTCAGCGCGACGGCTCGGGCCATGCAAGACAAGTTCTTCGATGAAATCGGCGTGCTGCCTGGAAAGAAGAAACGCGAAGACCCGATCATCGTAGGGCGAATCTATGATCCAAGCAGTTCAAAGGAAAACGATCGCGATTGGGCAGGACGCCGACGCTCGCGATCGTCGCACACGAGATTCGTCACATTCTTGATCGCGTGGTTCGTTGACACGCGCACTCTTTAATTGACCCCTTCCACCTTCCCCACCGCTCCCGCCGGCCACGGCGCTTCCCCGACCGGCGGCAATTCCCCTGCCTCGACAAACCACTTCGCGCTCTCCCCATCGGGAACCAATACCTCCCCGCGCACCGCGCCGCGCAACACCGCGACCTTGCCTCGGCGCTCCCAGACGAACAAGGGGACGCCGCGCGCTATGTGCCAGTTGACCGGCTCGGATCGCCATTGCTGCGCGTCCCAGCTAAAGCCGAGATTCGCGCGGGCGCGATACCAGCGATGAAGATGCAAGCCGTCGCCTGGACCCTTGGAAGGCTCCGCGATGCGTTGGAACTCCTGCGCTTCGGGATACTGCCGGTGTACGTACAAAAGGCCGATCGCCATCACGCCGGCGAAGACGATGATGACGGGCAGACGCGCGAAGTTGAGCAGCGTTTCCATATTCAACCGAAGTAAAATTGCGCGGAGCGCAATGATAGTAAACGCCCGAAAAGTAAAATTAAGCCGCTTGTGGCGGATCCTGCGGCGGCTTCGTGATCGTGATCGTGATCCCCCTCGCCGCCAGGAACGCGACCAGCTCATCGGCGCCGTATTGGATAACGATGTCCTCGACGTACTGTGTCCACGCCTGAAGCATCGGGTGACCGTCTTCCTTTTCTTCCAGCCAGTCGAAGATAGCTTTGATCAAGCCGAGACCGGCGGAGACGGCTTTGCCTTCCCCATCGCGGACGACGGGGGACTGCTGGGCGATGCCGAAGAGGGCGAGAAGCCAGGTGATCCAACTCATGATGATTGCCTTTGAAAGTGGTAATGGGCGATGACCAGCGCTGCGCCGATAGCGATCACAGGCCAGCCGCCGCATAGGCACTCGGCGTCGTTGCCGGCAGCCGCCGACGGTTTACGCCGCGGGATTCGGCGGGTTGACCATCGCCTGCACCGCCGGCATGACCGCCGCTGCGTTGCCGTTGTCGATGCCCGCCTGCAAAACCGCGACTGCGGGATGAACCGGAACGACCGGGGCGGGTTTGTCCGCCTGGGCCGGCGCAGGCGCAACCGCTTGGGGGGGAGTTTGCGGCGCGCCCGCGACCGGCTTTGGAGACAGACGATCGGCGATCCCCTGCACGAAGGAGAGCCCAATCCCCTTGAAGCAGATGAAGTAGCCGAGCACGAAGGCGATGCCGACGGCCGCCAGGGGATAGTCGAGGATCAGTTTGGTGAATTCGTTCATCGGTTTTCCTTTGGTCGGAAGATGAGGTAGGCGAGCACCGCAAACCCGACGAGATAGAGGAGTGTTTTGTTGTCGAAGCCGCCGTTTGGCCGATTCGGGCCGGGCACGTCTTCCGGCCGGTAGTTCGGATCCTTCTTGCGCATCCCCTGGAGAGACGGCAGGCCGTGATAGCCGGTGTCATGCCAGAGTTCCGTCCCGTCCGGCGCCATCAGGGACACGACGAGATCCGCGTCCTGGTTGTGGACGCAGACCTTTTGCCGGTCCACCATGATCGAATCCTTGGGGGAGACGCTGAAGAAGTGACAGCGCTTGTCGACCCACTCGCTGAGTTGCGGATTAGCCTTCACGTCGGCGGTCACTTTGTCGCGCTTCGCCTTGTCCTCCGACGAGACGACGAGAAACAGCTTGTCCTTGTCCTCGGGGAGCGCTCCCTTGCCGGTTAGTGCGGTCAATCCCTGTCCTGCCGTCACTTCGCGCCCGCTGATTGCATGCCTCTCCCGATGGTGCATTTGCTCGACCGATACGCCCGTGGTCTGCCATGGCTCGACCTTCGGCGCCTCGATGGGCAAGGGCATGCGTTTGCGGAGCAAATGTTGCGGGACGGGGATCGGTGCGCTGTCCTGTTCCGGGCCCCAGATGCCACGGTCATAGTCGAGGAGCGCGCGGTATTTCTGGCGAGCGATGACCCACGATCCGACGTGCATGGTCCCCTGGTAGAGATAGGCGTAATCGTTGTCCCACGAACGCCAATACGGCGCCGACGTCTGCGCAGGCGAGCCGACCGGCTCGGCGGCGGGCACGAAGCACCCGCCAGAGCCCCATTGAGAGAGGGCGATCCAGGGAAGAAGCAAGAGCGCAGCGCAGGAGCAGAGGTATCGCATGTCAGGTACTCGCTTTCGATCGAGGGGCCGGCGGGGGCGGCGGGGTAAGCCAGCAGAAGATCCAGGCGCTTCCGCCCGTCAGTTGGGCGCGCCGACACAGTTCTT
>DASRSQ010000672.1:0-4466 GCA_035656475.1 Gemmataceae bacterium
GGAATGGGTTCCGCAAGTCGGTGGGATGGTAGGCAGCGTACGTATTCTAACTCGGCATCCGGGCGTGTGACAATGATTTTTTTCTTGAAGTCGCAGCTTCGCGGTTTAGAATCGATGAAGTCAGATCCACATTGCCATGTCGTCAGGGAGGGCGGCCGGATTCTTTACGAGGAACGGGATGCAGTCGCCTGCGTCAGAGACGAGCAAGTCGGCCTGGCCCGGCTGGACGGCCGGCGTGCAGCTGGCGCTGGCGTTTCTTGTCGTTGGCGCCATCTCGTTCCTGCTCGGCCGCTGGTCGCTCGCCGGCAATCAACCCGCTCCGATCATTGATGCACGCGTTCCGGACAAGTCGGCTCCGCGCGATCGGCTCGACCTCAACATAGCCACGCCAGCGGAGCTGCGGCTTGTCCCCGGCATCGGCGACGCGCTCGCCCAGCGCATCGTCGATTATCGCACACGCCAGGGTCGGATCAAAAGCGTCGAGGATCTCCGGCAGGTGTCAGGCATCGGCCCGAAGACGCTCGAACGCATCCGGCCGCATCTCTTCGTGACGGGCGATTCCTTCGTTGCTGCGGAAGAAACGGAGAGCATGTCCGCGGAGACGACGGCGAAGCCGGTCCGCGCCGCATCCACGAGCAAGAAGGCGTCTGGCTTGACAGCGCTGATCAACATCAACCGCGCCGACCAGGCCGAGCTGCAAAAGCTGCCTGGCATTGGTCCGAAGCTCTCGCAACGCATTCTCGACGAACGCGCGCGCAGCCCGTTCAAGTCGATCGACGAACTTCGCCGCGTCAGCGGCATCGGCCCGAAAACGCTCGACAAGCTGCGGCCACACGTCACCGTCGACACGCCGCAGGCGATCGCGTCATCCGTGCAGGAGTGAGCCATGAAGCGCCGATTTGCGCTGGACGTTGTTTTCCGGCGCACTCTCGCTGAAACCGCCGGGTTTCGCGCTTGCAATGTCAACGTTCCCCTTCGATAATCGCCTCCGTCACCCAACATCAATGACGGAGGCGTTCCATGAAAAAAGGCATCTTCGCGATCCTGCTCGCGCTGCTCGTGTTCGCGCTACTCCCCCACGCGGAGGCGCAGGACAAGAAGCTCATCAAGATCGGCATCATCGGACTCGACACGTCGCACGTGCCGGCGTTCACGTCCCTCTTCAATAGCCCGAAAGCCGAGGGGGAACTGGCCGGCTTCCGGGTCGTCGCGGGCTTCCCGGGGGGCAGCAACGACGTGCCCGACAGCTACAATCGCGTCGAGAAGTTCACCAAGCAAATCGAGAAAGACTACGGCGTCGAGATCGTCAAATCGATCGACGAGCTGTTGCCCAAAGTCGATGTCGTGTTGATCGAGAGCGTCGATGGCCGGCCGCATCTGGCGCAGGTGATTCCCGTGCTCAAGGCGGGCAAGAAGGTGTTCATCGACAAGCCGATGGGAGGATCGCTCGCGGATGTGATGATGATTTTCAAGCTGGCCCAGGAGCACAAGACGCCGGTGTTTTCCAGCTCCAGCCTGCGGTACGCGACCAACATCCGCGCAGCCAAGGCCGATCCCAAGCTCGGCAAGGTGCTCGGTTGCGTGTCATACAGCCCCTGCTCGCTCGAGCCGCATCATCCGGATCTGTTCTGGTACGGCGTCCACGGCGTCGAATCGCTGTACACGATCATGGGCACCGGCTGCAAGAGCGTGACGCGCACCCACACCAAGGACACCGACATCGCCACCGGCGTGTGGGACGACGGCCGCGTCGGCACCTATCGCGGCCTGCGCTCGGGCAGCAAAGGCTATGGCAACGTCATCTTCGGCAGCAAGTCCGACATCGTCACGAAGGGGTTCGAAGGGGGCTACAAGCCGCTCGTCGTCGAGATCGCCAAGTTCTTCCGCAGCGGCGAGCCGCCGGTGAGCGCCGCCGAGACGACGGAGATCTTCGCCTTCATGGAAGCCGCCGACGAGAGCAAGCGTCAGAATGGAGCGCCGGTGACGATCGAGAGCGTGATGCAGAAGGCGCGCGAGGCGAACATGAAACGCAAGCTGCCGTGACAGCCACAATCCAAGTGCAGATCGTAACCCTTATTAGTGAAGACCGACCCTGTCCGAGCCGCGCACGTTAGTAAGCGGTCAGCATCCATTGGATTCGATCGTCGCATGAGAGGCGGCCCGCTTACTGACGTGCGCGGCTCGGACAGGTTCGGTCTCCACCAATTGGCGACAGGGCCGGAATGCTCCGCGAGACGAATTCCTCGCGCGGAGCGTGCGGAGTACAATCGCCAATTGGATTCTGTGATTTGCCCTCAGAACGGATGCTGAATGCCGACCCAGAACTGCACCGGGTAGTTGCCGCTGATGGTCTGGGCGACATCGAAGCGGAGCATGGTGCGTTCGATCATGCCGAGCCAGGTGACGTCGACGCGTAGGCCGGCGCCGACGGCCTGGGCAGTGGGGCCGAGTTCGCGATTCATCAGATAGGCGTTGCCGATGTCGTAGAACGGGGCGACGTAGATGTTGCGGACGCCGGCGACGTGGTCGAGCAAGTCGATGTGGAGGTTGGTCCAGAGCGGGACGCGCCATTCGACGCTGCCAAGCCAGACCATGCTGCCTTGACGTTGGGCGAGGTCGAAGCCGCGGAAGTTATCGCCGCCGCCGAGCGAGAAGAACTGGCCGTTGTTGGGCAGACCCGCCGCCCCGCCGACGCGGAATGCCCAGCGCGTCTCGTTCAGCCAGTTGGCGATCGGGCCTTCGCCAAACTTGGGCGTGCTCTTGACCCACGAGAACTGGCCGTACAGCAACTGGAAATCGTGGTTGGTGCCGAAGATCGGAATGCCGTACTGGCCGCTGACGTCGAGCATGAAGCCCCCCTCGGCGTCCCAGTACGGCGTCAGCAGGTTCTTGTGATAGTGCAAGCCGACGGCGGTGCGATCGCGGAACAGGTCCGAACCGGGCGGCGAGACGTCCGGGTTGGGCAGGCTGCGGTTCTGCATCACGCCAAATCCTTCGACGTACTCGAACGGCGGCAGATAGAGCGAGCTGCCGTACATCATCACGTGCCGGAGGAAGACGGCGGCCCGGCTGGTCGGAATGTCATTCGTGCTGATCGTCGCCAGCGATTTCTCGATCGACATGCCGATCTGCGTCTTCGGCAAGATCGCGTGGTCCCACAACATGTCGGCGCCGGCGATGATGTTGCGGTCGTTGGAGCGATAGGCCAGGTACGCCGCGGTTTGCAGCGTCTGCGTGCGGTACAGGCCGAGGCGAAGGCCGCCCATGAGCGAGCGCGTGTACCACGGATCGTTGTAGGACGCGAAATAGAGCCATGGCCCCGCCGTCATGTTCCAGCGATCGAACGAATTCGTGACGTCCACCTCGTCGAGCTGCGTGTAGAACGGCGTCATGCGATAGCGAAACTCCCGCTTCCAGTAATTATTCACCGGCGCCTGATCGATCAGCACCCGATCCGGGTCCACCGTGATTTGCAATGGCTCCGACGGCAGCGAAATCTCCACCTTCACCAGCGCCTTCTGCTTGTTACCTACCTGCTCCGTTGAACAGGTGACGAAGGCATGCAAATCGTCGATCGGCATCGCCACGATGTCGGGCTGGATCGGAATGCGGACCTGGTAATCGTTGCCGTCGATGAGGCGAATGCCGAGCGTGGTCGGCTCGTTGAAGTCGCCTTGCTGTTTCAGGTACACCGTCACGCGCACCGGCTCCTCGCGGCGATGCCAGCGCGGCAGGCGCACGAGGCTCGCCCGCTTCTCGTCAATCTCGACGCGGTCAACGGCCCAGTCGCACTGACCGGTGCCGTGCAGCCAGAACTGAAAGAAGTCTTCCCAGCTATGGTGCGTGTATTCCTCCAGCTCGCGCTGGAAGTCGGCCGCCAGGCAGATGCGGTACTTGTATTTGCCGTAGAGGTGCTGCATGAACTTGAGGAATTCCTGTTCGCCGAGGCGTTCCTCGATGAGGCCGACGACTTTTCCGCCGCGATCGTAGACGGACGAAGTGAGATTGACGAGATGGCCGAACTTGGGCAGCTCCTGCAGCGGTGGATTGGCGTCGCCGCGAGCCCAGGCGCCGATCATGCAGTAGTAACGCAGGTCATCGCGGCGAATGTTCGGCAGCCATTTCAGGCCGGTCGGATAATGGATCACCTGGTTGTTCTTGCCCCACATCTGGTCGGCGACGCGATGGCCGAAGTAGGTGGCGAGCCCTTCGTCCATCCAGGTTTCGGAGTAACCGTTGCTGCCGATGGCGTTGTAGAACCATTGATGGCAAAGCTCGTGCTGGACAAGGTAGAGCGGATAGCCCTTGGCGATATGGGGCATGTTGAACATGCGGTCATCGATGAGGACGAGGCCGCCGCACTCGTTGCCGTTCCAGCCGAAGCAAGCCTCGGCAATCGTGAACTGCGTGCCCGGGTATTTGCCGAACCATTGATTGAAGACGGGAATCGTCTTCTCGATGACGTC
>DASRSQ010000673.1:0-10318 GCA_035656475.1 Gemmataceae bacterium
AGTCGTTCGACGTGCTGTCGAACCATCGCCGACGCCAGTCAGTATTAATTCCGGGCTGACCGTTGCGGCAGATAAGAAAGAGGACGACGATCGCGGCTCTCTCTCCGCGAGCGACCGAGGCATCTTGATCATTGACAACGACGTGGATTTCGCCCGCTTTGTCCGTGAAACCGGCCACCATGTGGATTTCAAGGGAATCTTGACGCCGTCAGGCGCGGCGGGGCTAGCGCTCGCTCAGCAATACCAACCGCAGGCCATTCTGCTCGATATTTCACTGCCCGACATTGACGGCTGGCGGGTGCTCCGCAGACTCAAAGGCGACCTGTCGCTGCGTCATCTGCCCGTGTACCTGGTTTCGACCACGGATCCCGACCGGTTGTTGGAGGGCATCGCACTTGGTGCCCAGGGAATCTTGCCGAAACCGATTCATACGGCCCGAGAGCTGGAGAGCTTCCTCGGCGACGTGCGGGCATTCGTTGACGCCGAACAGCGTACGCTGCTCATTATCCACCCCCAGGGCGCTTCGCACGCCGAGATCGCAGCAGCCCTCGCGGATCTGCCGCTGAAAGTCATCACGGTTTCGAACGCCGACGAGGCTCTGGCGGCGGTTGCGAATGGCAATATCGACGCGGTTGTCCTGACGTCGGATATTGGCGAGCCGACGCTTGCGGAGCTTGCTGGAAGGTTGGCGAGAGAGTCTCTGTCGCGTCCGCGCCGGCTCTTTTTATACCCCGGGGGCGCGTTCGGCTCGGACGAGGCACAGCGTTGGCGGCACGTGGGCCAGGAACTGGGCATGTCATGGATCGAGTCACCGCAGACGCTCGTTGACCAGGTGTCGCTCGCATTGTGCTGCCCGGTGGCCAAACTTCCCGAGCGCGCACAGCGCGCGATCGGCGAACTGCACGCGCCAGCGCGCGTGCTGGCCGGCAAGCGCGTGTTGATCGTAGACGACGACATTCGCAATATCTTTGCGCTCACCAGCATCTTGGAACGACAAGACGTTATCACCGTGTCAGCCGAGACGGGGCGCGACGCCATCAACCTTTTGCAAGCCGCCGCGGCCGTGGATGCCGTGCTGATGGACATCATGATGCCGGAAATGGACGGGATTGATACGATGTGCGCGATTCGCCGTGACGAACGTTTCAAAAACCTGCCGATCATCGCCGTTACCGCCAAGGCGATGAAAGGCGATCGGGAGAAGTGCATCGAGGCCGGCGCTTGGGACTATTTGTCGAAGCCGGTCGACCCTGATCAGATGCTCGCGGTGCTGAGCGCCTGGCTAACCGTGTGATGATGGCCGAACTCGAAAAAGTCAAAATCCTGGTTGTCGACGATAAGCCGGACAAACTGCTGGCCTTGCAGGCGGTGTTGGAGGAGCTAGGGCAGACGGTCTTGTCTGCCCACTCCGGCCCCGAAGCCCTGCGGCTTTTGCTGACGGAGAGCTTCGCCGTCATCCTGCTGGACGTCAATATGCCCGGCATGGATGGATTCGAGACGGCGGCACTGATTCGGCAGCATCCTCGCTGTGAGCACACGCCGATCATCTTCATTACGGCGTTTCCCGACGACGCCTTCGCCGCGCGCGGGTATTCGCTGGGCGCGGTGGACTTCATACTGACGCCCGTCGTCCCCGAGATTCTGCAGACCAAGGTGGCGGTATTTGTCGATTTGTATCGGATGTCGCGACAGGTCGAGCAGCAGGCCGCACAACGCGTGACCTTGGCGCAGGAGCACGCAGCCCGCCTGGCCGCCGAGCGCGCCAACCGCGCCAAGAGCGAGTTCCTGGCAAACGTCAGCCACGAGTTGCGGACTCCGATGAACGCCATTATCGGCATGACTGACTTGGCGCTCACTGATTCCCCTGCGCCCGCCATGCGTGAATACCTGGAGGCCGTGAAGTCGAACGCCGCCGTCCTGCTGGAGTTGCTGAACGAGCTCTTGGACCTGGCGAAACTCGAGTCCGGAAAATTCGTCCTGGAAAGGACCTCTTTCTCGTTGCACGAAATGCTCTCCGAGTTGATCCCCTCCGCGCATTACCGGGCCGAGCAAAAGGGACTCACGTTCGTGACGGCAGTTTCGCCGGACACTTCTGCTCGTTTCCTGGGCGATCCGTTGCGCCTGCGTCAGGTGCTCGACAATCTGCTCTCTAACGCGTTGAAATTCACGGACCAAGGATCGATAACGCTGACCGTTACGGTCGATTCGACGACCGCGCAAGAAGCTTCCCTCAGGTTCGCGATTCGCGACACGGGTATAGGCATCTCGCAGGCCGACCAGGAACGGATTTTTGCGCCCTTTACGCAAGTCGATGCCTCTACGACGCGCCGCCACGGAGGAACGGGACTGGGCCTGGCAATCGTCAAGGAACTGGTGGCCGCAATGGGAGGGCAAATCTCGCTCAGCAGTACGCCGCAAAGTGGCAGCGAATTCGCCGTGGTGGTGCCGCTTGCTTACGCGATCACACGATCGGCTCAGAAGGCGGTACCGACTGGTATGGGAGCCACGCAAGCCGCGGCTGGTTCGGCCCCCGATTCCCCAGGTGCGCAATTGCACGTTCTGGTGGCCGAAGATACGCGAACCAACCAGGAAATCGTTCGCCGCGCGCTGACGCGGCGCGGGCATAAGGTCGAGATCGCTGAAGACGGGCGCCAGGCCGTCAACTTGGTGTCGCAGTCGCACTTCGACGTCATATTGATGGACTTGCAAATGCCCATCATGGACGGCTTTCAAGCGACCGCTGCGATTCGCGCCCTGCCTGCTGGCAAGGACGTGCCGATCATCGCGCTCACGGCACATGCGCTCAGCGAAGATCGCGATCGCTGTAAGTCAGCCGGTATGGACGACTTCATTTCGAAGCCCCTTGATATCCATCAGCTTGCGGCGGCTGTCGAGACTGCTTACCGCCGGCCCGAAGGGTGCGGTCACGCCTGCCATTCGTAGTTCCGGCTACAGCGTCAATTTCGACCGGCGCTGACTACCCGGCGCGAGGGTTTTGCGGTGAGCTTGCTCCACGGCCAACAGCCGACGGCGGAGGCAACGGCTGTACCATAGGGCCTTGCCGCCGCGGTCCTTTAGCACCATCGGGCGGAGGCATCGGGCTCGGGCCGCCTTGCACGGGGCCTTGAATCACGGGCTCGTTCTTTCCAGGGGCCTGCATGGCAGGTCCACCTTGCGCTGGTCCCACCACCGGGCCCGGTTGCGGCGGGGCAATCTCTTCGGCAGGTCTTGCCGGAGGGGCAAGGGGCGGGGCAAGCGGCGGGGGCAGCGGCCCTTGGAAACCAGGAGGCGGCAGTTGGATCGGTCCGCCCACATACCGCCAACCGCCACCCAAGGCTTGATAGGCGTTCACGATGGCCGAAAGCTGTTCCTGCTTCGTCTCGATCAAGACGATTCTTGCGTCGTTGCGGTCACGCAGGGCGGTCAACACATCGAGGTATTCGATACGCGCGTTCTGGAAAAGCTTGTTGGCGACGTCAACTGCCGATTCGAGGGACGCCAACTGCTGGAATTTCAGTTCGATGCTCTGGCTGTAATTCTGCACCTTTGACACGCGATTGACCACTTCGGTAAAGGCGTTCAGAACCGTCCGCTGGTATTCGTACAGGGCCTGCAACTGCCGAGCGTTCGCGTTCAAAAACTCGGCCTGGATCGCCCTTCTGTTGACGACCGGAGCGACCAGCCCGCCCGCGACGCTATAGATCAAAGACTCGGGAGTGTAGAACAAGAACTGTGGCTGAAAGGCCTCGTAGCCTACGCCGGAAGTGATGATGACTTTCGGGAAGAAGCTGGCGCGGGCGACTCGGATGTCGATCCCGGCCGCTTGCAAGTTACGCTCCGCCTCGCGGATGTCTGGTCGATTGAGGAGCAACTGCGACGGAACACCAACACGCAGCGCTTGTAGCTGCAACTCGAGGAAACGAGCCGATATACGTTCGACAAGCTGTGGGTAACGACCGCAGAGGAAGTTGATTCTGTTCTGCGTCTGAATGATCTCCTGCCGCACGATCAGCTTCTGGCTTTGGTTTTTGCGAACTTCGGCCAGGAAACGTTGGACGCCTAGCTCGGTCCCGCGAGCACCTTCTTTTTGTGCCTTGGCTAGTGCCAGGCTTTGCTCCATCAAGGCGATGGTGCCATCCAGGGTTTCCAGTTGCTTATCCAGCCCCATCAGACGGTAATAATTTTCGGCAATCTCCGCTACCATGCGGGTAACGATGTAGTTCCGACCGTCGATGGTGCCAAGATAGCGAAGCGATTGGGCGTCCCGCGCGTTGCGCAACTGTCTCCAGACGTCGATCTGCCACGTGATATCGCCCGCCAAAAGAAAATCAGGCAGCGGGTTCGGAAACGGGCCGCCGACGGGGGTTGTGATCTGGCTCAGGTCAGAGCCCAGGGGGGTGAACGTGCTTAGCTTGTCGTACGATGCGTTTGCCCCGAAGGTGAGGAACGGAAGGTAAGCACCGCTCCGACGCCATACCTCGTTCTGGGCGATCGCGATGTCTTGTGCGAGGATTCGCAGTTCCTGGTTGCCCCACAATGCCTGATCGACCAGACTGATCAGCAGTGGATCATTGAAGAACTCAGCAATCGGCACCTGCGCGGAATTCTCCGGATCATTCGATCCGTTGAACGTGGGTGGTACCTCAGGTCCCGGGAGTGGTGGATGTAATTTGGGAATTCCACAACCGGCCGCAGCCAGCAATATGCCGCATAGAAACGCTGCCGCCACAGCGCTCTTGTCACGATTCGTATTGGAGAATCTCACGAAGGCCTTCATCCTTGCCGTCCTTGATGAGCTTGCGCGTGTCGGCGATCCGTACGGTTTTCGCGCCCCGAGCCCACGTCGGATGAGGAAGCAGGTCCTGACCTCACTTGCCCGACCAATTGGGCGCGAGGCCAAATCCGTTCCGCCAGATGAAGCCACCTCTCCGACCATAGCTGTTGCATTCGAGCATCTTGCTCGCGTGACAGCGCGTGGACAGACTATGTCATCGTCGACTGAAGTCGGACGGCGGCGATGAATTGCGAAGAGTCGCTACAAGCTAACACTTGGCGAAACAAAGATGCATGCAAACGGCCGCTAGCCCGTGCGACTCCGGCGAATGGGAGGTCAATGAGGGGCCGCATGCGTCGCTAGCATGCCGGGGCAAGTGATTCCGCAATGCGCGCTACCCGAACCGCGGACATCCCACCACGGCTTCTAGCGACCGGTCGCGCGGCTGTTGCGGCGGGAGAGCACACGTAGGGTGCTGCGCCAAGCGAAGGCGCTGGCTTCTATCTCGTTCCGGTTAGTAGCGACGTCCGCGGGTCCAAGGCGCCCTCGTGTAAGCGCCGGGAGCGCCGCTTCTGACGTCGACTTGGAGATCGAACGGTGCCGGGGGGCAAATGATTCCGGCAGAAACCAATGGCCCTTTAGTGCTCAAGGACCTCACTCAGCGGTTCGCCAGTCTCATCCTGCAGAAGCTTGCGGTCGCCCGACAGTTTGGCGAACAGATAGTAGAGACCAGGGATGAGCAATACGCCGATGACTGTGCCAAGCAGCATACCACCAACGGCGGTCGTGCCAATGGTACGGTTGCCGATGGCGCCGGGACCAGTAGCACGAACCAGCGGAATCAAACCGGCAATGAAGGCAAAGGAAGTCATCAAGATCGGCCGGAATCGCAACTTCCCACCTTCGATGGCGGCGTCCTTGATCGACACACCCTCGTGATGCCGTTGTACGGCGAACTCCACGATGAGAATCGCGTTCTTGCCCAATAGCCCAACGAGCATGACCAGACCAATCTGGGCATAGACGTCGTTAGCCAAGCCCATCGCTTGCAGGAACAAGAACGAGCCAAAAATCCCCACGGGCAGCGACATGATCACGGCCAGGGGCAGAATGAAGCTTTCGTACTGTCCGACCAACACCAGGTAGACGAAGATCACCACGACCAAGAAAATGTAGACGGCCGTGTTGCCTTTTTTCGCTTCGTCAAAGGAGAGTCCTTCCCACCCCAGGTCGAAGCCCGGCGGTAGGGTCTCGGCGGCGACTTCGCGGATGGCCGCGATTGCCTGGCCGCTGCTGAAACCGGGGGCCGGCGCGCCTTGAATGGGGGCAGACGGATACAAGTTGTAGCGATTGATTTCGTTCATGCCCTGTTGCTTCTTGAGCGTCATGAACGAGGTGTACGGGACCATTTCCCCCTTGTCGTTTTTGACGAACATATTCTCGAAGTCGTCGGGGAAGCGGCGGAATTCGGGCTTGGCCTGCACGAAGACCTTGTAGAACTGGTTGAAGAGAATGAAGCCTTGTCCCCACGTGCTACCCACGACGGTGGAGAGGGTATCCATCGCCTTGAAGATGGTCACTCCCTTCTGCATGGCCACGTCATTGTTGATGATGATTTCATACTGTGGATAGTTGCTGGCAAAGAAGGTGAACAGACCCCTCACCTCTTTGCGCTTGCCTAGTTCGGCCAAGAATTTTTCGGTGACCTCGCCGAGCCGCTTGTAGTTCATGGTGTTGGTCTTGTCCAACACACGAGTGGAAAAGCCACCCGCAGCGCCGAAGCCTGGCACGGCCGGCGGTTCGAAGAATTCGAGCTTGATGTTGGCGATCTTCCGGCCTTCGTGCTCGAGCACCGAGATGATCTCCTTCGAGGTCATCTTGCGCTCATGCCAAGGCTTCAAATTAATGAGACAGGTGCCTGCGTTCGAGCCGCGACCTTCGGTAAGCACCTCGTAGCCGGCCAAACACGACACCGAATGGACGCCGTCGACCTTCTTGGCAATATCTTGCAGTTCGTGCGATTTGGAATTGGTGTACTCGATCGTCGAGCCCGGAGGCGTCTGGATGATCCCATAAATCATGCCTTGGTCTTCCAGCGGAATAAAGCCGGTCGGCAAGATGGTATTCACCATGAAGATACCGACGCCGAAGCCCCCGATGACCAGCATCGTGAGCAGCCGTCGCGTAACGACGGGCCCCAAGAACGCCGTGTAGCCGCCCGTAACCTTCTCCACGCCGCGGTCAAAGAGGCGCAAGAAAATCGCCAGCGGCGTACGCCGCTTATGGCCCGTGTGTGGCTTCAGGATCATCGCACATAGCACGGGCGTCAGCGTCAGCGCGACGACACCGGAAAGGATGATGGACGTCGCCATCGTGATGCCGAACTGCCGGTAGAACGTGCCCACAGGCCCGGTCATGAAGGTGACGGGTACGAACACGGCGGTCATCACCAGAGTAATAGCAATGATCGCGCCGCTGATTTCGTTAATGACCTCTCTGGTCGCTCGATAAGGCGAGAGGTGCTTTTCGTGCATCTTGGCGTGTACGGCCTCCACCACGACGATCGCGTCGTCGACCACGACGCCGATCGCCAGCACGAGTGCGAACAGCGTAATCAGGTTGATCGACATGCCAAATAGTTGCAGGAAGAAAAAGGTCCCGATCAGAGAGACGGGAACGGCCAACGTAGGAATCAGCGTCGATCGAAGATCGCCGAGGAACAGAAAGACTACCAGGGAGACCAGCACGAAAGCTTCGAACAAGGTGTGCAGCACCTGCTCGATCGAGGCGTCTAAGAAGCTGGAAACGTCGTAGCTGACCTCATAGGTCATGCCCGCGGGGAAGGAGGTTTCCTTGATCTCCTCCAGCTTTTCCTTGACTTGCTCGATGACGACCGCTGCGTTGGTGCCGGGAAGTTGCTTGAGGACGATCGCGGCGGAAGGATGGCCGTCGATATCCGAGTAAATGTTGTAGTACGACGGCCCCATGTCGATCTCGGCGACATCCTTGAGCCGCAGCACCTCACCGTCGGGGTTGGCCTTCAGAATGATGTTTTCGTACTGTTCCGGCTTGTTGTAACGGCCGACCCAGGTGAGCACGTATTCGACGGTTTGGGACGTACGTCCGGTCGCCTGGCCTAGTCGGCCAGGCGAACCTATCATGCTCTGTTTACTGATCATGTCCATGACGTCTTCGGCGCCTATATTATAGGCCCGCATGCGGTCCAGATTCAGCCAGACCCGCATGGCGTACGCGCGGCTGCCGAGAATATTGGCGCTGCCGATGCCGCGGACGCGCTTGACTTCAGGAACGATGTTTACATAGGCGAAGTTGTAGAGGAAGTTCTGATCGTGACTCTCCTCAGTGCTGTAGATGTTCACGTACATCAACATGCTCGTCATCATCTGCATGACGACGATGCCTTCCAACTCGACGAGAGGAGGGAGCCGCTGCTTCACGGTCTGAATGCGGTTCTGTACGTTCAGTACCGCCACGTTTGGATCTGTGCCTGGCTCGAAGATGATCATGATCGTGGCTTCGCCGGCACTGGTAGCCGCCGAAGCCATGTATCGCATGTCGGGCACGCCGTTGATGGCCTGCTCCAGGATCACGAGCACCGAATCGACGAGAACGTTGGCGCTAGCGCCCGGATAAGCGAGCGTGACAGAGACGCTCGGGGGCGCGACGTTGGGGAACTGCGAAATAGGCAGTGTCGTAATCGACAATCCCCCCAGGAAGAGGATGATGATCGAAATCACCATCGCCAGCGCAGGTCTTTGGAGGAATTTTGAGAACATGCTTTTGAGGGATCAGACGGCGCCCCGTGCCCGTACCCGTTTCGACTCCTATTCGGCGTGGTACTTTAAATGCGACGCTACCTGCTCTGAGGGACGGTCTTCGTATTCGACTTTGTCACCCTCGTGAACCTGCCGGAGTCCCTCGAGGACGATCTTGTCGCCCGGCTCGAGCCCCTTATCGATCACGAAGATGTCGTCCAGTTCGGTCGAGTAGGTGATCTCCCGCTGGTGTGCGATGTCGTCTTTATCGATGACGAAAACGTACCGCTTGGCGAGGACCTCGAACGTAGCACGCTGTGGGATAACCAGCGCGTCGTTCTGCACGCGGCTAATCATCACCGTACCGGTCTGACCATGTCGCAACAGGCGATCCGGGTTCGGGAAGTCGGCACGGAAGGGAATGTTTCCTGTCTCGTTGTTGAAGTCCGCCTCGATCGCCCCGATCTTGCCGACATGGTCGAATTTCTTACCGCTCGCCAATACGAGTTCGATCTTCAACTCGTCCTTGTGCGGATCCTGCATGTACTCGAGGTAACGCTTTTCCGGCACGTTGAAATAAACCCACATCGTGCTGTTGTCGGACAACGTTGTCAGAACCTCTCCCTCTTCGACCAGGCTCCCTTGCTGCAAGTGCAGACGGTCGATGATCCCATCAAAGGGCGCTTTGACTGTAGCGAACCCCAACTCCGCAGCAGCTAGATCCGCCTTTGCGTCCGCCTTTTGCAACTCGGCTTGACGCAAGCTGACTTCATTGGGCGAAACGACTTTGTCCGCAGCCAGCTTCTGCGTGTACTGATATTGCAACTTGGCGAGATTCGCCTCGGCCTTCTCGGCCTCGGCTTTCTTCTGATAGAGAATGGGGATCACGGTGAAGAGCGTGTCACCCGCCTTAACCTGCTGCCCTTCCTTGACACGAATCTCTTCGAGATACCCCATCTCGAGCGCACGCACCTTGATGTGGCGCTGGGAGTGGATCTGACAGACGTAGGGTTGCGTCAGCGTGACGGGCTGCAGCGAAGGGCTCGTCGCCGTGATGGTATGCGCCTCGTGGTGCTGCTCCTCGACATGGTTGCAGGCGGGCAGGGAGAGACAAGCCATAGCCACGATGATGGCCAGGGGCGATAAAACTTTCATGTGGTTTGGCTCGTTGAACGCTTGGTTCGCGGATTGGAACAATGTGCGGGAAATCAGAGGAGGGAAGATGCGGATGTACCTCTTCTTTGGCGCACCTGAATACTGCCGAAGAAGACGAAACCCAACATCAAAAACTGTCACCGGTCGCCGCCTGGCGAATACGATGGATCCATCGGCCGTCTCCTCCCTGCGATCAGACAGCTTCCGAATCGCAATAAGGTGACTCACGTACGACGAGTCATATGAACCGATCGTATTGCCGGACGCAAATGTCGTCAATTTATCCTAGCGTAAAAGAGACTCCTCTTACGAATTTGTCACCAAATGCAGCAACGAGCTTTCCTCATAAGACCGAAATTGCCATAAAAAGCGGCAAACGCCGCTGCGAAAATAAGACGTTTTGACTGGCTGGAATACTCGCAGACGTAGCCTGCGTCCGCATCCCAGGATCCCCCCTCGGACCTAACGGACGCCGATACCTGAAGCAAATGTAATCTTTCAGTGATAGCCCTAGGCATTGGAGGAGCTGGGAGATCTGCTCCGCGACGCCTCAACACCCTCGGGAAATAACGGGCAACTAACCTGGTACTCCCGGCGACCCGCTTTGGCCACG
>DASRSQ010000674.1:0-11793 GCA_035656475.1 Gemmataceae bacterium
CTGGTACTCTCCCCCTCACCCTCGGGTGAGGGGTGAGGGGCCAGGGGGCCAGGGTGAGGGCATCTAGTCCGTCCATGGCGGACGTCGTTGGCAGCTGGGAGCGACGTTAGGTCCACTCGCATAGAGTTCCGGCATGGCTCCCGTCCTGTGCCGAAACCTGAAGCGCTGCCACGAGTCAAAGGCTGAAGCTATTGCGGCCGCCGATAGAATCGGTCGCGAAGTCGGGCTGAAGCTGTACGTCTACCCGTGTCGCTGGTGTAAATCGTGGCATGTTACGAAGCGCCCGCAGAGAAGTCGGCGCGGTCGATGACGTAGGGTAGGATTGCAACCCGGCGCGTTGACGCCATTGTCCGATGGCTTCCCTTGCTCGTGACCGGGTTGCAATCTTTCTCGCAAGGTGTTCGCAATGTTACGATTAGGGTCGCTGGGCCGCGCGGAGAGGGCAACACGGTCACAGCGATGCGCATTATGGCGATGCTTCGCTCTCTCGGCCTGAGTGCTCGCTACGAAGGGCATATGAAGGCCGGAGATATCGAGGCAATCCTCAAAGATGATCCGTCGTTGCCCTGGGCAGGAGTCGAGCCGCGCGAGTTCCTGGTTGTCGACAATTCGGACCATCTTCAAAAGAGCAACCCCGCCACGTGAGACGGGGTTGCGGCCTTTCGGTATCGCGTTCGCCGGCCAAGCGTACGGCGAAATAGCTGGACGGCTTCGGAGATGGACCGAAGAAGCTGAAGCAAGTCTACGCTTTATTCTTCCCCTTCAACTCGTCCAGGGCGGCGCAGAATTTGTCGCGTGCCTCCTTGAAGGCCTTTCGTTGCCCCTCGGTCCATTCGCGATTCGTCTGGCCGGCTTGCGTGTACCCGTCCAGCTTGGCCTCGAAGGTTCGGTGCAGGCTTCCCAGCATCGTCGGCCCGAACGTGGTCGACGTGACGCGGATGCCGATCCCGTCCCTCTCTATGCGCGTCTCAATGCCCTCGAATCGGGCGTCGGGCGGTAGGTTGGATACGCGCAGATGGCCGGTCACTAGCGCGAGTAGTTCGTTGCGGGTGATCCAGAGGATTTGGCTTCCGCGCTCCTCACGCGAGGATTGTACATAGTCGCCCGCCGGGAGCGTGATGATCTGGCCATTGCTGAGGTCGAGTACATACTCGTATCCCGCCGGGAGCGTGATGATCTGGGCATTGCTGAGGTCGAGCTCGTCCCACGGGGCCCCGATCTCCGGAATGCCGGCGGGCGCGCTGATGATCGGGACGGGTAGGTCCTGGCCGGCGAGCGCATCTTGTAGGCTCATCTCCTCGCCGCCAATCACGATGTCGGGTTCGGGGAGTTCGCTTACGTCAGTTCCCGGAGTCCATCCGTCCAAACGGCGCGCCACGATAAGATTGTGACTATGCTTGCGCTCGATTTCCTCGACGCAACCTCTGCAAAGCTGAACGAGCATGTCGGGCAAAAGCCCCTTCACGTCATAGATGCGATCGGTTGGAAAGCTGTTGCGGCATTCGCTGCATTCGGGAAGGAATGGCCCGCCCGATTCTTCGGCTGTGGTGCTGAGACACTTCGGATCGATCATGATTTCGCCGGGGCAAATGCAGGTTCGCGTCTGGTTCGGCATGTTGAGTAGGTCGATCGGAAAACAGACGCCGGGCCTGTCCGAACGTTCGAAGTGATCCATAATCCCGGTTGGTCGAGTGCCAATGTCCATCAACGGGGATTTCGGCCAAGAGTCGTTTTTTCTTGTCGAAGATCTTGAATGTTATCATGTTGCGTGATCCTCAAAGTTGAGTCGCTCGAGCGCTTCCACGAGTGGTCGGGCGCGTTCTGCAAATGCTCTAAATGCCTTCCTGATCGCGTCCGCGATCGCCAGCCAAACTTCCCAGAGCCGCCGTAGAATTGGGTGACCGAAAAATCTACGTCGTTCCCGCCACGCTTGGAGATTCGCCCGGCGTTTCTTCCTGGCCTTGCTCCCGCCGTTCATGAACTGTGTCCCTCAGAAGACGGTTATTATCGCGTAGGCTTCCTTGCATGAGCAAGAAACTCAACACGAATGCAGTATACCACGGCGCTATCGGCGCCCTGGAATCCAAGCTCGGCAAAGAGGGGGTAGACGTCGGCCTGCACGACCTGTCCCGCGCTCGCCTGGTCCTGGACTTCCCCCAGGGCGTGCTGGTCAACCGGCCGGAAGGTGATCTCGGGGAAGGCTTCGATGCGAACAAGGCTCCGAAGAAGGTCCCCCTCGAGGCCGCGCTGCTGAAAGCCGTGAACCCGCAAATGAGCTGGCTTGACTGTCTCAGAACGGCAAGCGCGGTGAAGGCGGAAGATCTGATGCCGGCGGAAGCGATCGAGGCCCTGGCAATCCTCGAGGTCGAGGCCCTGGCCGCCTGCCCGAAAGCGCCGTTCGGAAAACGGAAAACCTCGGCCAGACGGGTCAACGCCGACAAGGTGCGGATCCAGGTCGAACGTCTCACGATCGCGGAATATCAGGCGCTCAGCACCAGCGGGTAAAGAAGTGGCCACTCCCTTGTACGTTCTGACGCTAACCCCGATGCGATCCAGGAAGGAAAACATACCGGCGATCATTCGGCTGCGGAAGGCAATGAAGGCGCTGAAGCGGTCGTATCGAATGCGGGTTTTGCGGGCGGAGCGGATCGACGTGCAGGAAGCGCCGAAGATCAAGAGACGCAAGCCAACGGAGATTCAGGGCCTACTGTTCTGAGGCTGGCGAGGCTAGCGAATGGGCGAGAAAAGGAAAAGCGGGCCGCGCTGCCCGTTCTGCGCAATGGGCCGGATGCTTGACGCGAAGTATCGCTGCACGGAGCATTCCCGATTTGCGTTGAAGGTGCATCACGTCCCGCATCAGGTGAGCCGGCCAACTCGAAGGCCCTCCACCGTCCACGTCGATAAAGAGCGCGACTAATCTTCGCTGGTGGGGCTTTGCTACGCGAATCCCGTTTGCTACGCAATTAACGGCGGCGAGAAAAAGCCCATTCGAGCGCGGCCCAAAAAACGCGCCCGATAGCCCCGAAAATGACTCGCAGCAATTTGGAACGCATGGGTCACTTTTTCGGTTTCTTTCCATCTTTCCCCTTCCCGTCCGTGTCATCGGGCTTGATGCCGAATTTCTGCATGAGCCATTCGAGTAACGCGCGTTGATCTTCCTGCGTCGCGCGCCTCGCCTGACCGAGTAAATGCAATCGGTCTGGCCTTGGCGGCGCTGTGTTCTGCAATCCCTCATTGCAGGTCATGCAGACGGCGCGTAGGTTGTTGGGCGAATCATCGCCACCCTTTGATTTGTCCTTGATGTGACCGATGGTAAGACGCACAGTGCGATTGCCGCCCATCGGATCTGGATCGCCTGCGGCGCGCCCGCACATTTGGCACGTATAGCCATTACGCTCCAGGACAAATGCCCGCGTCTCTTTCGATATGCCTCTTGCAAATGCGGGGATGCGGTCGATTGTTTCGAGCAGGTATTCGTCCGGCTTGAGGTTTTTGCGATCACGGTGAGAAAGGATTTGATAGCCGTCTTCATTGCGAAGCTCGCGAACGCGGCGTGCCCATTCGGATGCGCCGCCGCTCGCGGCCTGAATGTCCTTGGACTTGAGAACCTTGCCGATGTTGGCTAGGAAGAACTCAAGTATCAATTGTTTTGACCCTCGCTTTTCTCTTGCCATGCGTTCGCTCTCTGCCCATCTGGGCGTAAGTGGGATTCAATTCGATCAGCACGGCCTTGCGCCGGTTTTCCACGGCAGCGATTCCAGCCGTGCCCGATCCACCGAATGGATCAAGCACGGTGTCCCCAGGCCGCGAACCCAGGAGGATGCATCTATTGGCCAACTCGCGCGGAAATGCTGCCGGATGACCGTTGCCAGCGCCGTCAGACGTGAGAAGCCAGTAGTTGCGGAGATTCGCGCCGCTCGGTTCTCTCACGCCATCGGGATTGTAATAGTAGGTCGGTGACTTGGTAAACAAAAAAACCGATTCGGTTGCCGACGTTGGCCGATTCTTGACGCTCTCCGGCATCGCCGTTCGCTTGATCCAGGTGATATGCTGGCGAAGAGTCCAGCCGTCCATCTGAAGGGCGAACGCAACGCGCCACGGCAAGCCCATCAAATCGCGGTCCTTCAAGCCCCAGCAATCCGGCACCTTGCAATTGCGTTTCTGAATGAGTTTCTTGGTGTTGCCAACCATCGCATTCGGACCGCAATTGCCAGTGCCGCCGTTGCGTGCGTAGCCATCGCCGACGTTCAACCAGAACGTGCCGTCCTTGCGAAGCACACGGCGCACCTCGCGGAAGATGGCGACAAGGTTTCTGACGTAATCTTCGGGTGATGCCTCCGCGCCGATCTGCGCTGGATGATCGTAGTCACGCAATCCCCAGTATGGCGGAGAGGTGACACAGCATTGAATCGAATCGGCTTGCAGCGTTGGCAGGATGGTCAGGCTATCGCCAGTGAGAATGTTTAGGTCCGGTTCGGCAAACAACACCGCATGCTTGACCTTCCCATTCGTCGTTCCGTTCATGGTTGCTTTGGACACGATTACCTCAGCTGAAAATCAGCCCCACAGGGCAGGCCCACTACACGGGATTCAGCACGCGACGTTCATCAACCGACATGCGAGAGGCGCACCGTCCCCTTCTTTCTTCCGCGCTTCTTCCTGGGGACCGCCCCGAGGTCCGGCCGCCCGTACGCCTTCGCGATCGCCTGGGCCGCGGCCTCGCTGGTGGGGATCGGCGGCTTTCTGCTCTTGGCGTCCTTCTGGATGATTGCAATGAGACGGGGATCGAGGTAGATCGATAGCTTGGGCGCCGGTTTTTCTTTTGCTTCCTGCTTCATGATCGCCGCTCCCGCGCGAATCGGAAAATCAAACGTATTATTAGCGAATCCAGATTCCTCTGCAACTGACATTTCAGAATTCCCGCGAGTTCGCTTAAATCAACGTTTGAATAGGACGAAAGAGAAGATAGGAATCGAGGCGATCATGGACGCATTCATACGGCGGGGACCATTGAGGCGTGACGTCCCTCCTGGTCCCCGCCAAAGCGGGGGAAGATCGATGACGCGGAATCCAGAACTGACGCGCGACGAGAAGCACGAAGGCTTGATGACGGCCTTTGCGGAAGCTCCCGACCTGGAGCGCGCGCAGGAGTTGATCGTCTGGGCGAGCTTCCAGGATTTCAGCCCGATCCAGGAAGAGGAGCAAATGGGAGCCTATTTCGAGGTTGTTGAACGCATGCGCCCGATTCTTTGATCAGACCTTTCGCGCGAAAGGACGCGCACAGGACACCATGAAATACCATGCGAATCATCGACAACCGATTACTCGCGGAATTCCGTTCCGCCGGGCCGTGCGAACACTGCGCCCGTTACTGCCGGAGACGCGAGCCCCACCACGTCTAAACGCGTGGCGCCGGCCGGCTTGATATTCGGATCAACCTGGTTGCCCTCGGATCGACGCGCCAACATCAATGTCAGTGCCACAACGACGCTGCGCGTATCGGACGCGCGGCGTTTCTTGCTATAGTGGCCCGGTGCAGGCGATCGAGGATCGAGGAAGAAATCTATCGCCTACGACGATTGCCGCAGCCGCACGCAAGAAGGTGAATCCGTCGCTGGCCGCGGCGAACTACGCTGGTCGGCGGCAAGCGTCGTCGGCAGCTGGACACGACTAGCGGCGGCGGCGCCGTCCGGCTCCACTCTCCCTAATCGCATCCTCAAGTCGCTGCGTGCGTTCGTCGTTGAGATGGTTCCAGCTCGTGAACATGGCCCAGCCTGACGCGAGAGGCCAGCCGACGCACGTCAGACAAATCAAAATACTGATGATCCCTTGGCCTGGTTTGCCAGCGAGGAAGTGGCAGGCGGGCGGAAAGAATACCGCGAGAAGGTAAAGCATGAGCGAACCCCGCGCAGGCTGATGCGTTAGCTAGAAGTGATCAGGTCGCTTACGCGGGTTGCTTTTGGTTTTTGAGTTCTTCGTTGATGTCTTTTTGGAGACGATCAAGCAAAAGACGTGCAGGACCGAGCGGGCCGCCCTTGCCTTGCTCCCAATGCTTCACAGTCGGCACGGACACGCAGATGCGATGCGCGAATTGCTCCTGCGTGTCGCCAAACGCCTCGCGAAGTTCTTTGATTCTGGCGGCCGTCCACATTCCAGGTCTCTCCATTCGTTTTTTCATTGTACGGCTCATTCCGGAAAAAGGAATAAAATTTCTTCCTTGGCCTTGACGAATAAAATTTATCCCTATACCATCTCACAACCGTCGTGCGTTGCGGCGGTTCTCGTTCGCCCGGCTCGGCCTGTGTCAGCAGCGAGCCGGGTTATTATGTCCCGCGTCTGCTGGTTCGATGACTGGGCGACGTTGGGCCGGCAGGCCGGGACACCTTCAAATTGAAAAATGGGCGTTGCAGGACTCGAACCTGCGACCCTCAGCGTGTCGAGCTGATGCTCTAGCCAACTGAGCTAAACGCCCCTTGAAGCTGTGAGACTTTTTCCGTGCGCGTAACCCTGGCAAAACCTCCGGTCGGTTCCCGTTGTGTCGAGCTGGTGCTCTAGCCAACTGAGCTATGCGCCCTCAGTCGATTCGACTCGATTACCTTAGGAGGCGTGATGTGCCAAGTCAAGGGCAAGGAGTCAGTCTCCCACTGGGTAGTAAACGCTCGGCGGACGCACGCTCGGCAAGGCATCGATTGCGGCCACCGTGTCCAGGAATGCGCCCGTCTTTGCTGTGTGCGTCATGATAATCAGCGGCACGACGCTTGGCTCGTCGGTCTCCTCCAGCGCCTCGTGCTGGATCACGGACGAGATGCTGATGCCGTGATCGGCGAGGATGCGCGTGATGTCGGCCATGACGCCGGGGCGGTCCTCGACGAGCATGCGTAGGTAAAAACGACTACGCATGGTGTTCGGGTCGCGCAGCGTGATATTGCGGTGGTTGCCTGACCAGAGGCGCAGGCTGCGAAATGTCTGCTGCGCCCGGCCGACGGCCATATCGATGATGTCGGCAACCACGGCGCTCGCCGTCGGCATCTGGCCGGCGCCGCGGCCGTAGTAGAGCGTGTTGCCCACGGCGTCGCCGACGACAAAGAGAGCATTGTACGCATCGCGCACGAGGGCGAGCGGGCTGGTTTGCCGAAGCATGACGGGGGAGACATGCATGGCGAGCTGGCCGCCGTCGTCGGTGGGCGTCATCCACGCTTCGGCGAGCAGCTTGATGGCGTAACCGAGCTCGCGAGCGAAGCGGATGTCGAGTTGATCGATGGCGTCGATGCCTCGGCGTTTGATCGCATTGAGGGGGACGGCAATACCAAAAGCGATCTGCACGAGAATCGCGAGCTTGTGAGCGGAATCGGTGCCGTCGACGTCCATGGTCGGATCGGCCTCGGCGTAGCCTTTGTGCTGGGCCTCCTGCAACACGTCGGCATAGCTGCGGCCGAGCTCGGTCATGCCGGTCAGGATGAAGTTGCAGGTGCCATTGAGGATGCCTTGCAACGAAAGGATCTGGTTGGCAGCGAGGCCCTGGCAGAGGGCGCCGATGATCGGGATGCCGCCGCCGACGGACGCCTCGAAGGCGATGGCCCGGCCATGCTTTCGGCCGGCATCGAAGATCTCGGCGCCATGCGTGGCGAGGAGAGCCTTGTTGGCGGTGACGATGTGCTTGCCGGCCGCCAACAGATCAAGGACTGCCTTCTTCGCCCAGTCCACCCCGCCGACGACTTCGACGGCGACATCGATGCTTGGATCGTCGATGACCTGACGCAGATCGGTGGTGATGAGCGAGCTTGGAATCCAGGGATCGCGCGGCTTGTTGGGGTCGCGCAACACGATCCGCCGCAACTCGAGCGCCCGGCCGGCGCGGGCGGTCAGCCGCTCGGGATGTTCCAGCAACAGCCTGGCGACGCCCGAACCGACGGTGCCACATCCGATAAGTGCAATGCCGAATGGACTCATGAAACACGGTCTCCGCGTTACAACATCATCATGATAGGAGAAGCGAAGTGGAACGAAATGGTTCGGCAGATTGGGAAGCAAGAATCATGCGGGCCGGTTTCTCATTACGAAAGTGGGGGCGATGCCGTTGCGGCAAGAGGTGAATCGCGGGCCGCAGACGATTGCGTTGATCGCCGATTGAGCTGACGTGTTGTCAGGCAGGCGTCGTCAAGATCCGCTTGGCGGCTTAGCGCCCCTCATTCCGCCTGTGCCGTATCGTAGTTGCAGCGATCCCGCGCGCTAAACCACCGAGCGGACCTTGACGACGCTTGCCTGGCGACGCGCCTTTTCCCTCGACTATCCATGTCGCCTTATTCACGCGGCCTGCCTGAACGCTTGAATCGATCGCCTACTTCGGATTGCCTCCTCCGGAAAAAACGCTATCCTGCCTTCCGCTCCGTCGAACCAACAGCATCGTTATTCGCGAGATATGCCATGCATTATTGGGCCGAATGTCAGCAGTTTTACCGGCAGTTTCGCGATCAGTATCACACGACCGGGTCGATCTTGCCCAGCAGCAAGGCGCTGGGCCGGGCGATGACCAGGCCGATGCGGCGATGCAAGGGGCCGCGCCGCATCCTCGAAATTGGGCCGGGCACCGGAGCGATCACCGCAGCGATCGTACGGCAGCTTCGGCCCGGGGATCAGTTCGACATCGTCGAGATCAATGCGGACTTCGTCGCTTTCCTCGGCCAGCGGTTTGCCGAGGAGCCGAGTTTTCGCAGACGGCGGGCGCAGAGCCGAATCATTCACGCGCCGCTGCAGGATGTGCCAGGCACGCACGTGTACGACTTCATGATTTCGGGCTTGCCGCTCAATAACTTCAGCCTCGCCCTGGTGGACGATATATACCGCAGCTATGAGCGGTTGCTGAAGCCGACGGGGACATTGACGAGCTTCGAGTACGTGTGGATTCGGCAAATGAAGATGCCGTTCGTGGACGCGCAGGAGCGCGAACGGCTGACGCAGTTGACAAGCTACCTGGAGGGAAAGATTCGCCAACATCAGATCGGCGAAGAGATCGTGTTCTTGAATGTGCCTCCCGCCGTGGCGAGGCATTTGCGATTTGGCTAATGGATTGAAGCCCAAAAAGATTTAGAACGGAAGGAGTCGTTCATGAAGCGAATAACGTGGCTGGGGATCTGTTCATCGATATTGCTGGGGTTGGCGGGAGCCCGTGCCTGGGCGAAACCTGCGGACCTGCCGCTGCCCAGTCAGCACGCCTGTCCCGAAGGCACCGAGGATCCAGCCCAGGGAGGCTTCTCGATCAAGCTCGATCTGCTGAGCGGGCGCATCACCGTGGAAACGGGGCCTGGAAAATCGGAATCGACCCCCTCGATCGACACCGTGACGCCGGCCCTTATGCCAGGATTGATTGATGAACTCGTTCGGCAAGCCGGCCAGATCGTCCTGCAACGCGGCGCTGTCACGGGCAAGGACCTCGAAGCGCGTCGTTGCTTCGAGAAGGCTGAGCGTGCCCGCATGGCGCAAAATTTCGAGACGGCCCGTCTCGGCTACCAGCAGGCGCATCTTTTGTCGCCAACGTCGCTGCTGGGCCGATTGGCGATCATTCGCTTGCAGCAGGTCGAGGAGCAAATGCGTGATCCGTCGGAGGAATCGAGCGAGCCGCCGACGCCGCGTAATTCGCAATCGATGTATCGCGACATGAATGAGCGCACGATCCCGCTGGGGCTGGTTCACGTGTCGTATTGATGAGCCCTTGATTCATCCGCCCCGAGCATGAGAATAGTCCGCATCCCACGGAGTAAGCTCATGCTCGAGAATCCGCATATCACCCAAACCGACGTCCAACTCACCGCTGCGATCCGCCTCACGATCAAGCGAGAGGAAATCCGCAACGTCATGGGCCCCGGCATCACGGAGCTGATGACCACAGTGGCCGTCCAGGGAATCGGTCCGGCAGGCCCCTGGCTCACGCATCATCTGCGCATGGACCCGGAGATCTTCGATTTCGAAATCTGCGTGCCTGTGACGGCGGCCGTCACGCCGGTGGGCCGTGTGGCGCCGAGTCAGCTCCCCGCAGCGCGCGTGGCGCGTGCTATTTATATTGGTCCCTACGAAGGGCTCAGCGACGCCTGGCGCGAATTCGATGAATGGATGCAGGCCAATGGCCACGTCGGGGGATCGGAGTTGTGGGAGGTCTATGTCGCGGGACCGGAGACGGGCCCCGATTCGTCGAAGTTCCGCACCGAACTTAATCACCCGCTCGAGAGCTAACTCACTTGCCCACGCGCTTTTGCAAAAGATAGGCAAACGGCCGTTCCCCATCCCGATTGACGATCGCAAGAGCCCGGAGCAATTCGACTGGTTCGAGGAAGCCGTCGTCATTGGCGTCGAGCTTCTGGAACTCCTCGATCGGCCAACCTGCCAGGCGCCATTCGTAGAGCCCGATCTGGCCGTCGCCGTCCGTGTCGACCGGCGCGAACCACGCCGGTAACCCCACTGGGAGCCGACCCACTCGCATCACCGCCGGCTTTTCTTCATCCACCACGACGCGAATCGGCAGTTCGGGCAAGGGCTTCTCCGCACGCTGCTGGCGTTCGCGATAGACCTTGTCGAGTCGATAGGCGAAGAATGCGCTGTACTCGTCAAACGTGATCCAGCCGTCCCGGTCCTTGTCCCAGCGTTTCAGGTCTTCGCGCAACGTAGGAGACATTTCATTGCTGCCGAGGTAGCCGTCGTGGTTGTGGTCGAGGCGTTTGAACAGGCGAACCGCTTCGGCGCTAGTGTCGAAGGAAGGAGCCGCGCGCCAGGCCGGAGATTTGTCCTTGTTCCAGTACTGTTCCGCATAAGCGACGAACTGGCTGCGCGACATCACGGGCCCCCTCAGTACGATGCGCTGGGCGATGCGATCGAAGATATCGCGGACAGCGCCGCGCTGGATGCACGTGCGATCCCAGCCATCGTCGGCGCCGCCGAGGCGAGTGAACCATTGGCCGTAATCATCGGAAGGTTTGCCGTTGTTGCCTCGGGCGAGTTCGCGCAACACATGCTCACGCTCGGATTCGTTGGCCTCCAGCCAACGTTCGATGATGCGATCAAGCCTGCCGTCTTCCTCGCTCGGCGGCTTCGCCGTGGAGGTTTGCGCGGGTGCGTTGTTGACGCATGCAAGCGCAAGGAGCAATCCGATTGCTGATCGAAGGGTGAATGTCATGAGAAAGCCAATCGTGCAAGCGTCGGCGAGCCTCGGGGGGGTAAGGGCTGGCGTCTTCACGCCACGCTCACCGGAACGCACGATTATTATAGATCGATGAGAATGGGATGCAAGGTCAGCTTGTGAGGGCATCGCGCGCGGAACGCGGGCATGCTACCACTCCACCCAGCGGCCGACGTTTTGTTCCTTCGCCTTGGCGACGACTTTCGCTGCCGTCGTTATGTCCTCGATGCCGAGGCCGAGCGACTTGAACAGCGTGATGTCGTGCGGATGCTGCCGACCGGCCTGACGGCCGGTGATGATGGCGCCCAGCTCGCGCACGTCGGTCCAGTGCAGGACGCCGGCGTCGAGAGCCTGGTGGAAGTCGCCGGCTTCGAGCTTGCCTTGCTCCTTGCTGTCGATCACGATGCAGTTCGCCCGGCGAACGACCGCGAGATCGATCTCCGCCTTGCTGATGAAGTTGGAGCCGATGATGTTGAGATGCGTTCCCTCGGCCAGCCAGTCGCCGTGCAGCACCGGCTCGCGGCTGCTGGTCGCGGTGATGACGATGTCCTTGCCACGCGCCGCGTCGTCAGGCCGGCTCACCGGTTCGACCTCGCAGCCACACAGCGTCGCCATCTCGGCGCAGA
>DASRSQ010000675.1:0-2164 GCA_035656475.1 Gemmataceae bacterium
TCGAATCCGAGTTGGGGGCATCGGCTTTCTTCAGATTCCGCCTCGCGACGGACACCCTTGCCTAGCCTTGCGGTCCGGGCCATCCCCGCCCGCAGAGGACTCGCACCTCCTGAAGCAGACCATACCTGGCACACAATGAAACGGGCGTGCCGTGAGGAGTCGGCACGCCCGCGCGTTGCTACTGCGGAGGAGAGATTACTTCATCGTCGCAGCCAGGTCGTCGCTGGAGGCGTCGGCGATGATCTCGTTGCGGACGCGCTCGGTCATCTTCAGGACGAACGCCATGTCGCGGAGCATGATGTGAGCTTCGATGCGCGTCGGCAGCCGACGTTGCCGGGCGTTCTGGTTCTGGCGGTCGTTGCGGATCTGCGTCGGGCAAGGAATGTTCTGGGTCATGGCTTCGCTCCCTCTATTTTGATTTTGGCTGTTTCTTGATTTCGTTGGACGATTTGCTGTAATGCATCGCCCGTGCCAATCGCCGTTCGAGACAGCAGATTGGGTGCAAGTCGATGGCAGGAAGAGGCTAACGTCAAACGGCATATTTGCCGCGACATAGTGTACAGAATGTAAGTTCTGCAAATGCCGGCTGCGACAGGTGATATTTGTACAATCCGAGCCGATCCCACCGGGCGGAGTAGATGACCACGAGCCGGTGGTCACCTCGATTGCAATAAAACCATGGATTTTACGCGGTCCGCGGTCCGCGGAGTAGATGTCCAGCAGGCCGGGGGAGAGGCCCCCCGAAAATCGCTGGCGGACAACGGACCTTGATTTTTGGCACACACCCAGTTTTTGGCATCACTCTACTGTCAATGTCTCCGTCGCGCCGGACGGCAGATCGACGATCAGAAACGTACGAACCGCGACGCGCTGGATCGCGCCGGGATTGATGATGCGCGTCTTGCCGGCGCGATGTTCGCGCGCGATGTGGGTGTGGCCGTGAAAGAGGAAATCGAACGTGTTGGCGTGTTCCAGCTCCTGCAGCAGCGGGTGATCGTCGCCATGGGTGAAGGCGATCGAGATGCCGGCGAGATCGAGCTGGCCCCAGGCGCCGTGCAGGTTCGCAGCGGCGTCGGCGATGGCGATTGCGATTCCCGTGCGGTCGTAATCGGTGTTGCCGAAGACGAAGTGCGTGTGCGCGGGAAAGAGCCGCGCGGTTTCGGCGTCGGAGATGTCGCCGCAGTGGAGGATCGCATCGACTTCGCGCTCGGCGATGAGCGCGAGCGCGGCCCGCACCGATGATGTGCGGCTATGCGTGTCGCTGATGACGGCGATTCGCATGGTGTCAATCCTCCTCCGCCGTCAGCGCGGGATCGGGCTGATTGAGGCGATTGTCATTGCACAAATCGGCGACTGGCTCCGTGGCCTGCATTTGATTTCGCCAGAGAGCCGCGTAAGCGCCGTTCTTCGCCAGCAATTGCTCGTGCGTGCCGTCCTCGGCCACCTTGCCGTGATCGAGCACGACGATGTGGCCGGCCGATGTCACGCTCGACAGACGATGCGTCACCATCACGACGGTACGATTCTGCGCCACCTTCAAAAGCGTCTCGTTGAGCGCGGCCTCCGTCGCATAGTCGAGCGCGCTCGTGGCCTCGTCGAGAACGAGGATCGACGGATCGCGCACCAGGGCCCGCGCGATGGCCAGGCGTTGCCGTTGGCCGCCGGAGAGCTGGCTGCCGCGTTCGCCGACGATGGTATTGTAGCCCTGTGGCAGCGTCGCGATGAATTCGTGAATCTCGGCGGCGCGGGCGGCGGCCATCACCTGGTCCGGCGTCGCGTCCGGCTTGCCCATGCGGATGTTCTCGAAGATGCTCGTGTTGAACAGGAAGCACTCCTGGAACACCATGCCGATCTGGGCTCGCAGCGAATCCTGCGTCACGGTACGAATGTCGCGGCCGTCGACCCGGAGCGATCCGATCGTCGGATCGTAAAGCCGAAGCAGCAGATTGAGAACAGTGCTCTTGCCCGAACCGCTGGAGCCGACGAAGGCGACCGTGCTGCCGCGAGGAATGCGGACGTTGAGGCTTTGCAACTGGAAGCCATCGCTAGTGTAGCCAAAAGAGACGTTGTCGAAGACGATGTCGGTTTCCAGGCGGGGCAGGGCAGTGGCGTCCGGCGCATCCTCGACGTGCGGCTGCTGGGCAAATAGGTCATTGAGGTGATA
>DASRSQ010000676.1:0-12244 GCA_035656475.1 Gemmataceae bacterium
GCGATAGGTCGCGCTGAGCAAGATTTTGCGATGCAGCTTCTTGAACGAGTCACCATCGCGAAACTCGGCCGCGAGCCAGTCGAGCAACTCAGGATGCGTCGGCCGGCTGCCGTTGCGGCCAAAATCGCTGGGCGTGTCGACGATCCCCTTGCCGAAGTGATACTGCCAGACGCGATTGACGATGCTGCGCCAGGTGAGCACATTCGCGTCGGCGGCGATCCACTTCGCAAGCTCGGCTCGGCGGATCCCCTCTTTCTCCCATCTCCCCTCCGGGGGAGAGGGGCCGGGGGTGAGGGGGCCAACTTTCCGCGGCTCGGCGAAATGACCGTCGAGCCCCTTGAGCAGACTCAATCCCGCAGGGAGCGCAAGCTCTCCCTTGCGTTCAACATCGCCACGCTGCAAGACGTGAATCGGCCGCGGCGCGATCGGCACCGCAGCGTACACCTTCATCGAATCTTGCAAGCCCGCGAGCTGAGCGCTCAGGGTCTCCAGCTCCTTCGCCTGATGCGTCAGCTCGCGGCGCGTGTCGGCATCGATCAGCATCTCGCTCAGCTTGCGACGCTCGACCTCGGCTCGCTGTAATGAAACTTCGAGGGAGAGACGCGGTTGCACCGCGCTGGCATCGAGCAGGCGAGCCCGGCTCGTGAAACCGTCGACCAGGTGTCGCGTGCTCCAGCGGCCGGCCTCGATCGAATCGAGCGCCGTCACCTTCGCGCCACGCGCGACATTCTTGCCGCGCGAATAGATTTCCATCTCGCCGAGGGCGAACACGTAATCGTTGGTGCGATGCCACAACTTCTGGGCGGTGACGCGGACATAGCGGAAATCCTTGCCCGCGACGAAGGCGAGAGGCTGATCGCCGGGATTGGCGACATCGGCCTTGGTATTATCGACAAGCGTCTCGGACCTGGCGAAGTTCTCGTCGTTGGAGAGCGCGATCTTGTAACGCAACGGGAAGCCGAAGCCGGGTGCATCGCGAAAATCGGTCGGCCGGGCAGGCAACAGGCGAATGGCCGTGATCGGCGTCGGTTTGCCGAGATCGATCTGCACCCACTTGGTTGCGTCCGGCGTCGGAGCGATGCCGCTGTGATAGCCATTGGTCGGGCTCGTCGTGTTCCGTTCCACGATGGGCAGAAAGTCACGTTGATGTTGCAACGATGCGATCTGCGCGTCGAGCTTTTTCAAAGCGGGTGACGACAGGGCCGAGATCTTCTTGAGCAGGGCCGCGTGCTTGGCGGTCGCGGCATCGCGCCGTTTCTGCAGGTCAGCCTTGAGCGCTTGCGTGTCCTTGCTTGCCACCGCACGATCGCCACGTTCGACGCCGGCAAACACGGTCTGGAGCTGATAGTACTCCTTCGTCGAAATCGGATCGAATTTGTGATCGTGGCAGCGAGCGCAATGCACGGTCAGGCTGCAGAAGGTCGAAATCGTGTTGGCGACCATGTCGTCGCGATCGAGAACGCGCGTCTTCTCCTTGTCGACGGTCCCCTCGCGCAGCTCGACCTGGCCGACGAAGTCCCACGGTCCCGCCACCACGAACCCGGTCGCAATGATGCCATCCGGGTCCGCGGGAAACAGCACGTCCCCCGCGAGCTGATAGCGAATGAAACGCCGATAGGGCATGTCGGCGTTGAACGCGCGGATGACCCAGTCGCGATAGAGCCAGGCCCACAGGCGACGCTTGTCCTTGTCGAAACCATGGGTGTCGGCGTAGTGAACGAGATCGAGCCAAAGCCGGGCCCAGCGTTCCCCGTAGCGTGGCGACGCGAGCAGGCGATCGACCAGCTCCGCCCAGACAGTGTCGCGCTTGGCCGGCATCTGCCAGGCCTTGACGAAGGCGTCAATCTCTTCCGGCGTGGGCGGCAACCCGTGCAGGTCGAACGTGACGCGCCGGATCAGCGTTGCTGGATCGGCCTCGGCGCTCGGCGTCAATCCCTTCGACTCGAGCATCGCCAGGATGAAACGGTCGACCTCGTTCTTCGCCCATACCTGATTCTTGATCGCAGGCAGCGCGGGCTTGGCGATCGGCTGCAGCGACCACCACGGCCCCTGCGACTTCTTGCTCACGCTGAGCGCGACATCCTTGGGCCACGGCGCGCCGCCATCGACCCAGCGTGCGATTGCCTCGACGTCCGCATCCGAGAGCGGATCCGCCATCCGCGGCATCTTCGGCATCGGCCCGCGCACCATCTTGACGAGCAGGCTATTTGCCGAATCCCCCGCCACCAGCGCGGGGCCCTTGTCGCCACCGGTGAGCGTGGTGGCACGCGTGCTCAGGTCGAGCCCGCCGCGTGCCTTGTCAGCGTTGTGGCACTGGATGCAGCTTTTCTTGAAGATGGGCGCGATCTTGTCAGCGAAGTGTTTTTCGTCAGCCCTGGGAAGCGACTGCTGCGCGATGCCGAGAGTGGCGATGGCGCCGAAGGACGCAATAAGTCCACACGCTAATCGGATGGCATGATTCATGACATCATTTTGCCGTATTCGTGTCGCGATTGCCAGTCAAGGAAATGGAACTTCATCAAGCCGGTGAGCATTTCCGAGAAACGCGTCGATCAGATAGTAGGTCAACTCCCCGAGGTTGAACGACGCCAGGTTCGCGACGAAGACCGTGATCATGTCGCGCCAGAATTGCTGCAGCGGGCGAAACGCCAGGTAGAACAGAATGCACTCACCGAAATGGGCAATGCTCTCGGCGACGGCTAGATACGCGGGACGCTGGTCGGTCACGTCAAGAAATTGGGGGACCACGAGCACGACCATCGGATACGTGCAAGCCGTCAACCACAAACCACACAGGAGGCGGCGCGAGAGCGGATGTTGCGGCGACAATCCCACGCACAGGATCGGCGTTTCGATCGTGATCGTGAACAGATAGCCAATGGGGAAGAACACCCAGGGATTCGCAAGCTGGCGATAGAAGTCCTCCATCACAGCGCTCGCAACAGGAAGGGAACCTCGGCCAGGACGTGCACCATTGCCAGCGTGAAGTAGACATCGCGCGTGATCGGATAGTCGGCCCAGAAGCAGAGCCAAAGAACGACGACGATGCCCGCGCTCAGCAGCAGGAAGCCCTGCAACACGCGCGTCCAGGTCGCCGAGCGTCGGCCGAGCGGCATGGCGGCGACGTTCCACAGGCTCGTCTGCATGCCGAGCCAGGGGATCGCGATGAGCCAGACGCCGTAGTGGACGGCTTCGAGAAAGGTGTGCGTCGCAACCAGGCAATGCGTCGAGACGCCCGCGAGATAGCCGGTGTAGTCGGCGCCGGAATGACGCGTGATGCGCATCGAGAGAGCGTCGTCGCCGAGCAGGTCCGCGGCGCCTGCAAGGTTCCACCAGATCAGACCAAGGCAGACCGGTATCGCCAGCAGGCAGACGTGATATACCCGGCGATACTCTGGCCGGCTGCGACGAAACTCGCGATCGAGGATCCACAGCGCGATCAATGGATGCAAGTAGACCAGGCTCAGATCCCACAACATCGGTTGCACCCACGCCAGCGCGATGATGATAAACGCGACCGGCCAGATCCAGCCCCATTCGCGGCGCGGGTTCTGCCGGCTGCGGAGGAATACGAGCATCGCGATCCACAAGACCAGCAGCGTGTTCCATGTCGCGTAGCTCGAGAGGTATTCTTCCAACGATGCGTCGATCGCTTCCAGCACGTGCGGCAGCAGCGCAAAGGCTGCGGTCAGCGCGAAGACGCCGGCGAAGCCGAACAGGAAGTACGCCTGCAGGCGGCCCCAGCGCGCCGGCAGCCGCGACAGGAAATAGCGGGCTTCGACCCAGTTATGCGGTCCGGCGCAGAGGAATACCGACACAATCGAGAATTGGATCGGCAGCCAGCCCGAGACCGCGGCGACGCCGACGATGAAGCCGAGCGCGCACAGGCCAAAGGCCAGGCCATGTGGCCGGGTCGAGCGTAGGACTTCAGGTTCGAGCGTCGTCGTTGACATTAGCGTTGTTTCGGCGGCGGCGTCCAGGACCGGCGTCCCCAGTTGTCGATGATATCGGCGCCGACCTGCGCGGGCTTCACGCTCAGCGGCACCGTGACGCGCACCGGCCCGTTTTCCGTGCTTCGCATGACGATGCCAACTCGCTTCTCCTCTGAACTAATGGTTTGCACGGGCGTGCGTTCCCACATCACCCAGATTAGTGCGCCGGCTGTGACGAGGACAAAACTGGTCAGGGCGATGGTCAGCGCAATCAGGTATTTCTTCCGGGCGAGAAAGACACCAGCGAAAATCACCCCGAGCGAGACCGCGACGCCGGCCGCGGTCAGTCGAGCAGGGCTTGGCGGTTCGGAGGATGGTGGCGGTTGAAAACGCAGTTCGTCGTTGCCAAGCGCCGTAAGTCCCGCGCGGTCGGCGGCCGAGGCGTGTTCCTTGGGAATCGTGATCTCGACGAAACCGATGTTGGCGTAGACGAGCCGAACGGGCACGTTCTGTTCGCGCGCCAGCCGGCCGAGCGCGGCGTTCAAGCTTTCGCAGCGCGAATCCGCCTCTTGAATCGCGGGCGGCGGCAGCGCGTCGCACCAGGCCAGGCCGGGCGCAGCCAGGATCACGCAAAGAAAAGTCAGCAGGCGAACCGTTCGCAGGATCACTTCTCGTTCTCGAACCGGCGGGCAGGTTTCGTAAACTCCTCGGCCGGGATCATGGTCGCAGGCAGGAGTTGCTTGGGCAGCACGAGCAGGATGCGGTCGCCATCGTTGGCAATGACAATGTCCATGCCGAGCTTGGCGGTGTTGCCATCGATCTTGAGCGCGTCGAGAGCCGGCGGTCCCTTGATCTTGGGCGGCGCCGGTTCGTTGCCGATGAGATCGCTCAAGAACGGCGAAACGAACATGCCGGAGCTGACGACGAACAACACGAGCAGCACCTTGCCCGACTTGCCCGAGCGGCGCATGAACCAGAATCCACCCGTGACGAATGCCGCCGACAGGGCCAGGCCGGCGAACAGGTTGCGAGGCCCATTCGCGGCGGCTTCTTCTTCTTTTGCTCCGGCAGCGGGCGCGTCGTTGCTGATCATTTTCTTCGGGATGATCATTTGTGGCCGTTTGACGTCATGACGAAACGTCACTGACACCGGCGCGTTTTCGATGACGCGTCCCGTCTTGATATCGAGTGCCTTGTCCTTCTTGTCCGGCGCGAGCAGATACCACCGCCACGCCGGCATGGGCGGCGGCCCGGAGTTGGCGAGAGCGGGTGCAGAAGCGACAAGGATGCTGAAAAGCACAAGGACGGGACGCATGGCGATTCTCCCGGGGGCTAAATCAGAAACCGTGGGGAAAATCGTAACACGAGCGAAGATGGGAGGTCAAGCGTCGTCCGAGCGATCAAGTCGTACGGGTACCTCTTCTCTGTTCAGGATCTTGCCCGACGCATTCCGCGACTGGCCGTCGTCCCCTTGCCCGGGGCAGAGAAGAGAACCCCGTAATCAAGGCTCGCCGGGGCTTCTATTTCTTTTCAGCGGACGAGCGAACCGGCAGGATCAGTTGCGAATCGCTGCCAGCATCGCCTCGGCTGATGCGGACCTTCATCGTCTCAAGCGTCTCCGTGCCGGGCCGGATAGGTTGCACGGCGGTGACCGTAGCGAGATCGGACGGCACCGCAAGCCGGGCGGACAACGCGTTCGGATCCAGCACAATCGCCAGCGCCTGCTTCGGCAATGGATTTTCCGGCAGCTTGAGTCGATTCGGCGTCGACTGTCCGCGATCTGCAATCTTGTCGGCAATCGCTGGCGGAACAATGAGTTGGACCTGATCGCCCTGGTCGACGACGTACGTCGTAACAGGGAACTCGCCGATCGTCACAAGGGGTAGCAAGGCGGGCCTCATCCTTGCATCAGCGTTGGTAACCATCGAGAATGCTGCGATCAGCATGGCGACAACTGCCGCGCCAAATACCAGTTTCTTCTTCGGAATCTCGCGCGGCCGATAACGTACGCACCACATCCCGAGCGCGACCACCGACAGCGACAACGCGAGTCCGATCATCGCGGTGCGCGTCGGCGCGGGAGCCGACGCGTCGGCGACCATCATCTTTCGCGGGATGCGCAATTCCGCTTCCTTGGCGTTCGCATCGCGCACGATGACCAGATCGTATTCCGGTTCAACGGGAGGTTGTTGATGATTCCACGGCCGATCGCGCCGCAGCAGCATGTTGAGCGGACAAAAGGGAATGCCGGCGTCGGCCCAGACCTGCGTGGCGGACGCACACACGAGCAAAAGTGAGGTAAGCCAGCGAAGGGACGACGACATCACTGCCTCCTGCAAGAGCAGATACTGCCTACCGGCGACGCGGACGATAACGTCGTCGCCAGTCGCAATCAATGCCGATGCAGGCGGTGCCGCGCTTGCGGGCAGACCAGCACAAAAATGATCGTTGCCGTCATCGGCAACAAGTTTCGAAGTCATTCTCCACTAGCAAGTTACACCCGATCGCGACCCATCGAGGCCGACATGCGGCACGCATCTTGCAGTATGGGGCATCCGGAACAAAACCCAAGACTCTCTCCGCTTGGTCTCTCCGTCTCTCTCCGTTTGTTCAGCCACCTATTGGTGGTGGCGCAGAAGGACCATTCGTGGAAGCGTTGGGCGAATCGATCTGTCCGTATTGTGGCGTCGGCTGCCGGCTGGCGTTCGAAGGCCGCGATGGCAAAGTTGAACGAGTTCGCGGCGTCGCCAGGGCGGCGGCCAACCTCGGCGGGTTCTGTGCCAAGGGCGCTCAGCTCGCACCCACGATTCACACCCCGGACCGCCTCGCACGACCTCAACTTCGACTCAGCCGACATGATGGTTTTCGCGATGTCGATTGGAACACCGCCTTTCGCTACATGCGCGAGATCTTCGTCAACATCCTCAACACCTACGGCCCCGAAGCCATCGGCTTCTACGGCAGCGGTCAGCTCGATACCGAAACCGTCTACCTGATCGGCAAACTGTTCAAGGGACATCTGGGTTGCAACAACACTGACTCCAACAGCCGACTGTGCATGGCGGCCGCCGTCGCCGGTTATCGCACGAGCCTGGGCAGCGATGGACCGCCGACCTGTTACGACGACATCGAAGAAGCCGACGCCATCGTTATCATGGGCAGCAACATGGCCGAGGCGCATCCGGTCACGTTCGACCGGGTGAAGGCATCGAAGAAGCAGCGGCCTGAGCAGAAAGTCATCGTGATCGATCCGCGCCGCACGCCCACGGCGCAACATGCGGATATTCACCTACCCGTCGCGCCCGGCGGCGATATCGCCCTCTTGAACGCCCTGGGCCGAATGATCCTGGACCTTGGAGGAGCGGATGAGGGTTTCATCGCCAGTCATACCCGCGGCTTCGAAGAATATCGGTCCTTCCTCCGCGAGCAAGACGTCGTCGAGCTCTGTCAAACGGCCGGCGTCGCTCCCGAAGAAGTCTTCCGCGTCGCCAAGGTGCTGCAATCCGCAAAGGGTTTCCTCAGCTTCTACTGCATGGGGCTGAACCAAAGCACCGTCGGCATGTGGAAGAACAACAGCCTGATCAATCTCCACCTGTTGCTCGGCCAGATCGGCAAACCGGGGGCCGGGCCCTTCTCGCTGACCGGCCAGCCGAACGCCATGGGCGGCCGCGAAGGCGGCTTGCTCGCGCATCAGTTGCCCGGCTATCGCACGGTTGAGGACGAATCGCATCGCCGTACCTGCGAGGAATTCTGGGGCCGCGAGCCGGGAACGATCAACGCAATGCCTGGCCTGACCGCCGTCGAGATGTTTCGCGATCTCGAAAAGGGCAAGCTGAAAGCGATCTGGATCGCGGGCACCAATCCCGCGGTCAGCTTGCCGGACCTGCATCAAGTCAAACGCGCTCTCGCGAAGGCGCAGCTTGTCGTCGTCAACGAGGCGTATCATCCGACCGAGACGTCGCGCATGGCCGACGTGATTTTGCCGACCGCCCAGTTCGGCGAAAAGGAATGGACCAGCACCAACAGCGAGCGCATGGTTTCGTACAGCCCAAAGCTGTGGGACCCGCCGGGCGCCGCATTGCCCGATTGGCAGATCATCGCCCGCTTTGCCCAGACCATGGGCTACAAGAATTTCACCTATGCCCACGCCGGCGAAGTGTGGGACGAGTTCATTCAGCTCACGAAAGGCCGCCCGTGCGACATGGCCGGCGCGACCAGCAAACGCCTGCGCGAGGTCAGCGAATTGCAATGGCCCTGCCCTACCCCGGATCATCCCGGCAGCAAGCGGCGCTATCTCGATCGCAAATTCGCGACGCCCGATGGCCGCGCGATCTTCCTGACGCGCGATCACAAGGAACCACGCGAGGTACCCGACCACGAGTTCCCGTTCATATTAACCACCGGCCGGTTGTATGCCCACTGGCACACGCTGACGCGCACGGCGAAGGCCGAGAAGCTGACGCGGCGCGAGCCGGGGCCATTCGTCGAGATCAACGCCGAGGACGCGAATCGCCTCAAGCTCGAAGACGGCGACATGGTGCAGATCTCGAGCCGACGCGGCACGATCCAGTTGCCAGCGCGATTGCGTGAAGGGGTCAGCGCCGGCATGGTGTTCGTCCCGTTCCACTGGGGCGATCTGTTTGGCGAGGGGAATGCCGCGAATTATCTGACGATCGCCGCCATCGGCCGGGTCGCCAAACAGCCGGAGCTGAAGTTTTGCGCGGTGAACCTGGAGAAGGTGCCGCAGGCAAAGAAGACGATCTGGCCCTTGCCCATCGCCGACGAGGAAGAGGAAACCGTCGGACTGCCCGCCGAAGCCTGGATTTCATGAGTTGTCCTCAGACATGCGTCATCATTGTCCATGCAACCGTGACGTGCGCTAACCGCCAAGCCCGTTTTGGAGACGCATGTCTGACGAAACAATGGAGAAGCACCACATGAACTTGCGCGATTTTTTGAAAGCTGGCCACACGCCCACCCTGTTCTGCGCATTCCTTTATTTCGACATCAGCTTCATGGTGTGGGTGCTGCTCGGCGCCTTGGCGAATTCGATCGTGCCCGATCCGGACTTTCAGCTCAGCGAGACGCAGCGCGGTCTGATGCTGGCGTTGCCATTGCTTGGCGGCGCGATTCTGCGACTGGTTCTCGGCGCGATGACCGACCACATCGGCGCCCGCAAGACGGGCATCATCGGCCTTATCGTGACCATCATTCCGCTCTTGCTCGGCTGGCTGTGGGCCGACAGCTATGACAAGATCCTGCTGGTGGCTGCGATGCTGGGCGTCGCCGGCGCGAGCTTCGCCGCGGCCCTGCCGCTGGCGAGTCGCTGGTACCCGCCGCAGTATCAGGGACTCGCGATGGGCATCGCCGGCGCGGGCAATAGCGGCACCGCTTTCGCCACGCTGTTTGCGCCAATGCTTGCGAACGCGGTCGGCTGGCACGCAGTCTTCGGCCTGGCAATCCTGCCGATCAGCCTGACATTGCTCGTCTTTTTCCTCTTCGCCAAGGACAGCCCGCGCCAGCCGGCGCCGAAAGCGTTCACCGACTACGCCAAGGTCCTCGGCCATCTCGATACCTGGCTTTTCTGCTTCTTCTACTCCGTCACCTTCGGCGGCTTCGTTGGACTGGCCGTCTTCCTCAACAGCTTCTTCCGCGTCCAGTACGAGCAAACTCCCGTCGCTGCCGGCATGTTCGCCACCGTCTGCGTCATCTCCGGCTCCTTCCTGCGTCCCATCGGCGGCTACCTCGCCGACCGCATCGGCGGCATCCGCATGCTCGTCATCCTCTACGTCGGCGTTCTCGTCACCATGACCACACTCGGCCTGTTCCCCGACAACCTCTACGTCGGTGCGGTCCTCATGTTCCTCTGTATGGGATGCCTCGGCATGGGCAATGGCTCCGTGTTCCAGCTCGTCCCGCTGCGGTTCAAGGAAGAGATCGGCGTCATCACCGGCATCGTCGGCGCGGCCGGCGGCCTCGGCGGTTTCTTCCTCCCGTCCATCCTCGGCTTCCTCAAGGATCGCACGGGCTCCTTCTCCGGCGGCTTCGTCGCCTTCGGCCTGCTCGCTCTCGTCTGTGCCGTCACGCTATGGGTAGTCGCGCGGCGCTGGGAAGGCGTCTTCGTAGACGCCGGCGGCAAAGCGCTCGGCGCGACGGCGCAACCCGAGCCGACGCCGGTGCCCGAACCGATTGCGTCAGGCGCGATTCCGGAACCGGTCGAAGGGTGAAGTCAACTGCGCTGGCAATTTCCTGTCGCTGACGCCGGAGTAACACGGAGAACTCGGAGGACACAGAGATCACGGAGAGATTCGGAATGGAACACCCTGACCTAGACTACCTTCGGAGACTATCTCAATTCGTTTCTCTCTGTGGCCTCCGTGCTCTCTGTGGTTATCCAATGTCAGCGACCATGATGCGTCTGCGAGGTGAATTCAAGAAAAGGTTTGGACAGTCAACGCACCTTTGGGGTCACGAGTCACGATGACGAAATCGCTGGGTTCTTCTCCTTGTTCGTCCCAGTTCTCAAGTGCATCGGGGCACCAGACGTCATAGTCGGCGGTTCCGGTGCGTGGATCGATCCAGATACCACGCAGCATGACCAGATCTTGCGTGCTCTTGGTTGTATCATGCGATTCCCACACTTTGGGGAACATCGAACGCAACGCAGATTCCGCCACCAGCATCACCTTAAACCTGGCCTGCCAAATGGTCGGGAACTGATCGTCCGCTCGATCGAGCCAATCAACATAGTCATTCGCAGTGGGAATCTTCACCCAGACAATGACTCGATCCACCTGGAATTCTTCCCGGTCCGGATACGAGCCGATTGGCCCGGTCAAATACTGTCGCGCTTTCATTCGTCAAACCTTTCGGCTGCGCCGCCACGGTTCATGATGGGCGGAATTCTATACGATTCCATGCAAAGGCGAAACGAAATAAGCGTGCCCATGTGTTGACTCGCGCATATCCATAACGTTGCAGTTCATCGTTCGCAAGCCAGTGTCTGATCTCATTTCGCAATCCTGTGCAGAGGAGGTACCCATGTCGAAAAAGCGTTTACTGGTGGCGGCGGTCACAATCGCAATCGCCGCGGCCGGGATCGGCACGATCCTGGCGTGGCAGGCACCTTCGGTGCCGCCGGTGATCTTTGCGGAAGAAGGCCAAAAGGACGAGACGCCGGACGAGGCGGCGATTCGCAAGTCGGCGGCCGACTTTACCAAGGCGTTTGACGCTGGCGATGCCAAGGCGGTCGCGGCGATGTGGATCAAGGACGGAGAATTCCAGCAAGCCGACGGCGACACGCTCAAGGGACGCGACGCCATCCAGAAGGACTTTGCCGAGTTCTTCAAGAACAATCCCAAGGCGAAGATCGAGATCAAGTCGGAATCGCTGCGCGTGCTTGGCAAGAACGTCGCTATCGAGGAAGGCATCTCGCGCGTTCGCCTACCCGATAGCAAGGAAGTCGGCGAATCGCGCTTCAGCATTCTCCATGTGCGCGAGGGCAATGTCTGGCGCATGGCGTCGGTGCGTGAATGGGTCCCCGATGCGTCCGAGTCGGCGTCACTTGCCGATCTCGCCTGGCTCATCGGCGACTGGACCGCCAAGGGCAAGGAGAATGTCGTCAACATCACCTACAAGTGGGACGAGGACAAGACCTCGATCCGTGGCCATTTCACGATCACGCAAGACGGCAAGGTCGACAGCACCGGCTCGCACATCATCGTTCGCGATCCGATTCGCGGTGTGCGTGCCATCACCATTGACAAGAACGGCACCTTCGGCGAAGCGTTCTGGTGGCAAGACGACGGCAAGTGGATCATCGAAGCCGTCGGCAGTCTCCCCAACGGCAGCCAGTTGACCGCGATGAACGTGATCGTGCCAATCAACAACGACTCCTTCACGTTCCAATCAATGGACCGCATGATCGGCGAGACCGAACTGCCGGATACGCCGCCGGTGCGTGTGACGCGCGTCAAGAAGTAGTGGCTAGATCTTGGACCTGACCTTGTTTGATTGTTCGAATTTCGGATTTGTTTCGGATTTCGAATTTCGGATTTCGGATTTACTGGAGACATTCATGCGTTTGCATCATGCGATATTGGCAGGATTGATCGTGGCGGCGAGCGTGCCGCAGTCGGTGCATGCTTTCGGCCGAGGCGGCTTCGCCGCAGGCGGTCGCGGGTTTTCTTATGGCGGCGTGCGAGGCTTCGGCGGCGGTTATAGCTATGGCGCGGTCGGACGCGGCGGCTATGGCGCTGGCGTCAATTACGGCGCCTACGGCCGCGCCATCAACTACGGCGGCGGCTATAATG
>DASRSQ010000677.1:0-4435 GCA_035656475.1 Gemmataceae bacterium
GTTGATCACGTACGCGCCTCGCGGCAACTGCGCCAGCGTCTTCGCGTTCAGGATGTGCTTCGTCTCCGGCGTCAGCGGGCAGTGAACGCTGACGAACTCCGCCTGCTTGAGCAGGTCCTCCAGGCGATGACAGCGTTCGACGCCGAGCGCTTTTTCGAGGCCGTCCGGCTTAAACGGATCGAAGATGACGACGCGCATGCCGATCGCCTTGGCGCGCAGCACCATCGCCGTGCCGATGCGGCCGCAGCCGATGACGCCGAGCGTGCGGCCGCGCAAGCGCGGCGTGCCCAGGGCGATCTGAAAATTCCAGTGGCCGTTGCGTACCGATTGTTCGGAGGCGAGAAAACGCCGGGCGATCGCGAGCAGCAGCATCAAGGCATGGTCAGCGACCTCCTCGGTGCCATAGTCGGGCACGTTGCAGACGACGATGCCACGGCTGCCGGCGGCGTGGATGTCGACGTTGTCGTAACCGACGCCGCAGCGGATGATGCCCTTACACTTGGACAGCGTGGCGATGCTGCGTTCGCTGAGCTTGATCGTGTGATAGACGAGCAGCACGTCTGCGTCGGCGCCGCGCCGGGCCACGTCGGCCTCGTCGTTGGTCTGCAGCAGCGTGACGTCGGCGACATCGTCAAGAATCTTGCGCTCGGCCCCGATTTCCGCGAGCGCGTCAGTGACGAAAACTTGATGGCGTTTTGGCATGGTGGTTCCGTGGTGTTATCTCATTTCAATCATTGGGCTATGCTATCGGTTTCGCCGCTTGCGGCGTAGCAGACCGTCATCGTTTGCTACGCCGCAAGCGGCGGACAATAACATACCGGTATGGAAGCACTCGCATTTCTCGCGAACACCAAGGCCAAGCTCGGCCCGCTCTACGTCGTGCACGGCGATGAGGCGTTCCTGAAACGCCATGTCCTGCGTGCCCTCCGCAAACGTGCCCTCGGCGATCAGGATGACGAACAGGCCGCGTCGGTGCACGTCGGCGACAAGGCGGTGTTCGCGGAGGTGTTCGACGATCTCGACACGGTGCCGTTCTTCTATCCGCGCCGCGTCGTTATCGTTGACAACGCCGATCCGTTCGTCAGCAAATATCGCGGCGAACTCGAGACGAAGCTCAACCATCTGCCGGCGACCGGGCTATTGATTCTCGACGTGAAGACGTGGGCGTCCAACACGCGCCTCGCCAAGATGATCGACAACTCGGCGACGATTGCCTGCAAGGGCCCCGAAAGCTTCAAACTCGCAAGCTGGTGCATCGACTGGTGCGTGAGCAACTACGGCAAGCAACTCGCCGCCGACGCCGCCAGGCTCCTGTGCGACTTCGTCGAGCCGGAAATGGGTCTGCTCGATCAGGAACTGCTGAAGCTATCGATCTACATCGGCAATCGCCCGCGCATTGAATACACCGATGTCGATACGCTGGTCGGCAACAATCGCGCCCAGGACATCTGGAAGATGTTCGACGCCATTGCCGCCGGTAACATCAAGGGCGCGTTGGCGATCATCGATCGCCTGTTCGACCAGGGCGAGGAGCCGATGCGCATCATCGGCGCCATGGCCTGGCAACTGCGACGACTCGCCGAGGCGACGCGGCTCAACGCCCAGGGCCTCACGGTTGGTTCGGCACTGTCGAAGGCCGGCCTCTTCAAGGCGCGCGAGGCCGAGGCGCTGATGCGCCACCTCGGCCGCCGCCGGCTCGATCGTCTTTACGATTGGCTAATGCAGATCAACATGGACCTGCGTGGCGGCAGCCAACTCCCCGCGCGCACGCTCTTCGAGCGCTTCCTGCTCAGGCTCGCGCGCAAGAACGAAGCTGCCCGTTGAATCCGCTGCCGCGGTCTGGCAGAATAAGAGCATCTCTCGAACCACGAGTCCATCATGCAACGACAATCTCTCCTGATCGCGGCATTGCTTTTCACCTGCACTTCGGCGAGCTTCGCGCAGGACAAGAAATCCGCCATCAACTTCGACCGCGACATTCGGCCGATCCTGTCGAACAACTGCTATGTCTGCCATGGCTTCGACGAAGGCCAGCGCAAGGCGAAGCTGCGGCTCGACACGCGCGACGGCGCCATCGCCAAGCTCCGCAGCGGCGGCCACGCCATCGTTCCGGGCAAGGCCGATGCCAGCGAGTTCGTGCGCCGCATCTTCAGCGATGATGAAAACGAACGCATGCCGCCGACGAAATCGAACAAGAAGTTGACGACCGAGCAGAAGGATTTGCTCAAGCGCTGGATCAACGAAGGCGCGCCGTATGCCCAGCACTGGGCGTTCGTCGCGCCGAAACGGCCCATGTTGCCGGCGGTCAAACGCGGCGATTGGGCGCGCACGCCCATCGATCGCTTCATTCTCGCCCGGCTCGAGAAAGAAGGATTGCAGCCATCGCCGGAGGCCGAGCGGACGACGCTGATCCGTCGGCTCGCGTTCGATCTGACCGGCCTGCCGCCGACAGTGAGCGAGATCGATGCGTTCCTGAAGGACGCGCGGCCCGATGCGTACGAGCGGCTGGTCGAACGCTACCTGTCGTCGCCCCACTATGGCGAACGGCTCGCGGTCGATTGGCTCGATGCCGCCCGCTACGCGGACACGCACGGCTATCACATCGACGCCGGGCGCGACATGTCGCGCTGGCGCGAGTGGGTGATCGATTCGTTCAATCGCGATCTGCCATTCGATCGCTTCACGATCGAGCAGCTCGCCGGCGACTTGTTGCCCAACGCGACGATCGAGCAGAAGATTGCGAGCGGTTTCAATCGCAATCACATGATCAATTTCGAAGGGGGCGCGATTCCGGAGGAGTACCTCAACAATTACATCGTCGACCGCGTCAACACGACGGCGACCGTCTGGCTTGGCCTGACGATGACGTGTTCGCAGTGCCACGATCACAAGTACGACCCGATCACGCAGCGCGAATACTATCAGCTCTACGCGTACTTCAACAACATCCCCGAAAACGGCCTCGACGGCTCGCGCGGCAACGCCGCCCCGCTGATCAAGGCCCCGTCGCGCAAGCAACTTGACGCGATTGCCGATCTTGAAATTCGCATCAAGAGCCTGGAGGCGAAACTGCTGGACGCGTCGCCGATGCTCGATGCGGAGCAAGCCGCTTGGGAGAAGTCGGCGTTGCAATCGGGCGCGATTGCGTGGAAGACGCTCGATGTCAGCGAGATGAAATCGGCCGGCGGCGCGACGCTCAAGAAGCAAGCGGACGGCTCCATCCTCGCCAGCGGCGTCAATCCCGCCACCGAGACGTATAACGTGCGTGCGGCGATGTCGTTGCCGAAGTTGACCGCGATCCGCGTCGAGGCGTTGCCCGATGCCAGCTTCGCCGGCAACGGGCCGGGACGTTCGGTCAACGGCAACTTCGTCATGACCAATATCGCTGCCACGATCGGCACATCGAAGATTGCGTTCACGAAGGCGAGCGCCAGCTTTGAGCAGAAGGATTTCCCGGTGCGCAACGCCATCGACGCCAGCTCCGCCTCGGGCTGGGGAATTCATCCCAATATGGGCAAGCCGAGCGAAGCGGTGTTCTCGTTCGCGCCGCTCCAACCGAAAGATGGCGAGGCGTTGACGGTGCGTTTCGAGTTCAAGTCGCCGCACGGCCAGCATCAGGTCGGCCGCTTCCGCGTGTCCGTGACCGATGCGCCGAACCCGCATGGCAAGTCAAGCATTCCCGCCAACATCGTCGCCATTCTGCAGACGAAGAATCGCAGCGATGCGCAGAAACAAGAGTTGGCACGCTACTACCGCAGCGACATCGCCGGCGGCTCCAAGGAAATCGCGGCACTGCGCGCGGAGAAGGCGAAGCTCGAATCGCAAGGTGCGACGACGATGGTGATGCAGGAACTCGCGAAGCCGCGCGATACGTTCATGCTGATGCGCGGCGAGTACAACAAGAAGGGCGCCAGGGTGTCGGCCGGCGTTCCCGCGTTCCTGCCGGCGCTCCCCAAGGACGCGCCGAACAATCGGCTCGGCCTCGCCAAATGGCTCACCGATCCGTCGCATCCGCTGATGAGCCGGGTCATCGTCAATCGCTACTGGCAACTCATCTTCGGCACCGGCATCGTCAAAACCGTCGAGGACTTCGGCTCGCAGGGAGAAGCGCCCAGCCATCCCGAGTTGCTCGATTGGCTCGCGGTCGAATTCATGCAGCCAACCACCGACGGCGCCAAGGCGTGGAGCGTGCGCGACCTGCTTCGGCTCATCGTCACCTCGTCGGCCTATCGCCAATCGTCCGTCGTCACGAAACAACATCTCGCGCGCGATCCGGAGAACCGCCTGCTCGCGCGCGGCCCACGCTTCCGGCTGCAGGCCGAGTTCATTCGCGATCAGGCGCTCGCGGTCAGCGGCCTGCTCAATCGCGATATCGGCGGGGCGAGCGTCAGCCCGTATCAGCCGAGCGGGCTCTGGCAGGAACTCGCGGCCCGGC
>DASRSQ010000678.1:0-12219 GCA_035656475.1 Gemmataceae bacterium
GCGAGGCGTCACGAGATTGAGCCGATAGAAGAAGAAGGCGATGACGGCGGTCGCAAAGACTTCAAAGAATCCTTCGACCCACAGGTGAACGACCCACCAGCGCCAGTATTCTACAATCGACAGATGTGTATGCTGGCCCCAGGCAAAGCCGGCAGCATAGAATAGGCCGATGGCCGTCGAGGCCACCAGGAAGACCAGCAGCAAGTGCCGTTGCTCGCCCGATTGCTTCAACGCAGGCAACACTACCCGCACCACCAGGCCCAGCCAGAGAAGCAGGCCGACAAATAGTGCGATCTGCCAGGCCCGGCCCAGGTCGATGTACTCGTATCCCTGATGGCCGATGTAAAAGGAAGCGGTGGCGGGGAGATAATTCTGCACGCTCAGCCACTGCCCCACCATCGATCCAGCGACCACGACCAGCAAAGCGATGAAGAGAAGATTGACCCCAAGACGTTGACCGACTGGTTCCGACCCGCTCACCAATGGCCCGATGAAGAGGCCCGCTGCCAGCCAGGCCGTGGCGATCCACAGGACGCCAAGTTGCACATGCCAGGTTCGAGTTACGCTGTAGGGGAGCCATTTCGAGAGGGGGACGCCATAAAAGCCTTCTCCTTCAACTCCGTAGTGTGCCGTGATGACTCCCATCGTGATTTGCACGAGAATCATCGCCGCCACGACCCAGAAATACTTGACGGTTGCTTGTTGCGAGGGCGTCGCCTGCCAGCCGACGATGGGGTCGGTCTCCGGCACCGGCTCGGAGGAGCCGCCTCCGTGCTGCGAGGCGTACCACCAGACCATCGCCCCGATGCCGGCGAGCAGCATGATGACGCTCACGCCGGTCCACACGACCGCCTCACCGGTGGGCCGATTGCTGACAAGCGGTTCGTGCGGCCAGTTGCTCGTGTAGGTGATGTCAGCGTTAGGACGATTGGTGGATGCCGCCCACGAGGTCCAGAAGTAGAACGCCGCCAGTTGGCGCAACTTTTCGGGATCGCTCTGAGCATCCTTGGGAATGGCGTACTTGGCGTTACCGTTGCTGAAAACGTCCGTGTAGTGCTTGAGGTTGTCCTCGAAGGCTCTCGCTCGCACCGGGTCAACGGTGATCGTCTGCTTGGCGGCATCAAACGTGTTCGTCCGCATCAACAGTTCCAGGCGCTTTTGCAATTGGGCCTGATGCTCCGGATCGATTTGATCGAAGTCTTTCTGATAAGCTGCTTTCGCCCAGTCGTTGAGGATGAATACGCATTCCCGGTGCAACCAGTCGGCACTCCAGTCCGGTGCGACGTAACTGCCGTGACCCCAAATCGAGCCGACCTCCATGCCGCCCATCGCCTGCCAGACGTTCTGCCCCTTCTGAATGTCATCGGACGGAATGACCGTCTTGCCGTCCGTGGTGACAACCCGATCCGGCAACGGCGGCGCATCTTGATAAATGCGAGTGCCAACCCAGCCTAGGACGGCAAAGGAGAATAGAATTACTGCCCCAAATGCGATCCAGAGTTTTTTCATGATTGTCTCCCGGAAAAAACACTTTGTGCCGATTGGCGCACTCAGGTACTCGATCCACATGGATCGCCGTGAGCGCCGTTGGTCGGCTTCGAAGGTCGGCGTAAAAAAGCTGTTGGATATTCTCAGCGCTCGAACGTGCAACGTCGAGACGTGCTTGCGAAACGCCCAGTACAAGCGATCCTAGTTGACCCCGAGGACCGTCATGGCGAACCTGTTCACGGAGTTCCGGTTGAAGGATGTCGTTGTGCGGAACCGGATCGCCGTCTCGCCGATGTGCCAGTATTCGTCAGACAACGGCTTTCCGAACGACTGGCACCTGGTCCATCTCGGCTCCCGTGCCGTCGGCGGCGCTGGCCTGGTGATGGTCGAGGCCACCGCCGTTTCGCCGGAAGGCCGCATCAGCCCCGGCGATAGCGGCATCTATCTCGACGAGCATGTGGAGGCGTTCGCCCGCATTGCTCGCTTCGTCAAGCAACATGGTGCGATTCCAGGCATCCAGCTCGCTCACGCCGGTCGCAAGGGAAGCGCATCGAGGCCATGGGAAGGCAACCGCCACATCGATTCGGACAACGGCGGCTGGGACACCATCGCACCTTCGGCCATTCCTTTCGGCGGGACGCTGCCCAAGGTGCCACATGAAATGACCGTGCAGGACATCGCACGAGTGCAAGAAGCATTCGTCTCTGCGGCCAGGCGAGCGCTGGCAGCGGGTTTCGAATGGCTTGAGCTGCACTACGCCCACGGCTATCTGGCGCACGAATTCTATTCGCCACTCGCCAACCAGCGGACCGACACCTACGGCGGCAACTTTGATAACCGGATCCGGTTCTTGCTGGAAACGCTTGCCGCGGTCCGTAAGGTTTGGCCTGAGCGCCTTCCCTTGACGATTCGCCTGTCAGTGACGGACTGGGTCGAAGGCGGCGTGACCGTTGATGATTCCGTCGAGCTGGTGCGACACTTGAAGGCTCTCGGACTCGACTTGCTGGACGTGAGCCACGGCGGCATCACGCCGGACATCTCCAAGGTTCCATTTGCTCCTGGATTCATGGTTCCCATTGCCAGCCGTCTCCGGCGAGAAACAGGTATCGCCACGGCGGTCGGGTGGCTGATTACCGATCCGCAGCAGGCGGAAGATGCCGTGCGAGATGGGCACACCGATCTGGTCATGCTTGCGAGGGAGATGCTGCGCGACCCCTACTGGCCGTATCATGCCGCCGTGAAGCTCTGCGACGAAAAGGCAGCAACGCTCCTGCCGATCCAATATGCTCGGGCGGCAAAGACCTGAGATTTTTGCGATCCATTTCTTCGATGAGTTCCTTCACAAGCACCTGAATGTAGACTACTTCCGTAGCGCATGGCAATCGTCCGCCAATAACCCGTTTAGAATCACTTCATAGACATTACGGCTCCCGGAACAACGCATGATCAAGCCGATTCTCGCTACCCTTGGCTACGTCCTGTCCCCCGATCGTACGCGCGTGCTGATGATTCATCGCGATCGTCGGCCGGAGGATGCCCATTTCGGCAAATACAACGGCCTCGGTGGCAAACTCGACGCGAGCGAAGACGTGGTCAGCGGCATGAAACGCGAAATTCGCGAAGAAGCCGGGATCGAATGCATCTCCCTCCGATTGCGAGGAACCATCAGCTGGCCCGGGTTCGGCAAGCACGGTGAAGATTGGTTCGGCTTCGTCTTCCTCGTCGACACCTGGACCGGCACGCCACTGAGCGCCAATGCCGAAGGCTCGCTATCCTGGGTCGCACTCGACGACATTCCGCAATTGCCACTGTGGGAAGGGGATCGCCATTTCCTGCCTCTGGTGTTCAATCCGGCGGTTGCCCAGTTTCACGGGGTCATGCCCTATCGCGATGGCAGGGCGCTCAGCTGGTCCTATCAGCAGCTGGATTAGCGACTTTATCGCTTGGCAGGAAAACGGATCCAGGTAGAATGGAAGCGACGTCTCATGGACAAATGCGAGAAGAACGCAACCGATTTTTTTTATCGTTTCTTCATCTATCCATCGGTGCGGCCTCCATGCTATTATATTTCTCATTCTTTTGTCGGGAGCGTCGTCCGTCATGTCAGCGATGGAAGCGGGAACGGTTGCAGATGCGGCAATCCGATTAGGCCTGGTGAACGCACATCAGGCGGATGAAGCCTGGCACGAGCTGGGTTCGCGGAAGGTCCCTGCCGAGGATTTCCTGCGCGCCCTGGAACGCAAGGCTCACCTCACCCCCTATCAATCCGACAAGCTGCTCAAAGGGGAAACCACCGGCTACTTCGTCGGGGGCTATCGCATCCTATACAAAATCGCATCAGGCAGCTTCGGCCGGGTGTACCGCGCGGATGATCCGTCTTCGGGTCGAATCGTGGCGATCAAGGTGTTGCGCAGCCGCTGGTCCAAGGACAAGCACAAGATCGACCTGTTCACGCGTGAAGGTAAGATGGGGATGACGCTGCGTCATCCGAACATCGTCGAGATCCTGGCCGTCAATCATGACAAGGCCAACAACCAGTTCTATATCGTCATGGAGTTCGTGGAAGGCGGCAACCTGCGCGACTTCCTCAAGATTCGCAAGACCCTGCCTCCGAACGAGGTGCTGCGCATTCTCGACGACATGTCCGCCGGCCTGGCCCATGCGTTTTCGAAGGGGCTCACCCATCGCGACATGAAGCTGACCAACGTGCTGCTCTCAAGCGCTGGGCCGGCCAAGTTAGTCGATTTCGGGCTCGCTGGCGGCCAGGTCAGCCAGAGCGGGCAAGTCGGGACGAACGATGACAAGGACGAGCTCACGGTTGACCGAACCGTCGACTATGCCGGCCTGGAGCGCACGACCAACGCCCCGCATGGCGATCCGCGCAGCGACATCTTCTTCGTCGGCTGCTGTGCCTACGAGCTGCTGACGGGCCGCTCGCCGCTCGAGTATTTCAAGAGTGCCCAGACGCGCATGTCGGCCCAGCGCTTCATGAAGATCCAGCCGATCAAGCCGACGGAGCTCAGCGCGCCGCCGAGCGTATTTCGGCTCATCGAAAACATGATGGTACTCGATCCGAACCAGCGCATTCAGACGCCCGCGCAGCTCCTCGACCAGGTACGCGAATGCCGGGCCGAGGTGGAAGGCATCGGCCGGCCGGACGCCAAGAAGAATCAGGCGACAATCTTCCTGGTGGAGAGCGACGAAAAGCTGCAGGACCTGCTACGGGCGAAGCTGAAGGAGCAAGGCTTCCGCATCCTGATCGCATCCGATCCGGTGCGTGCACTCGATCGCTTCCGCACGCAGCCATTCGACTTGTTGATCGTCGATGTCGCCACCACGGGCGAGAACGGCTACTACGTCTTCGAGCGAATCATGGAGGATGCCAAGAATCAAAACCTCAACTGCGGCGGCATCCTGCTGTTGGCAGAGGAGAACACGGATTGGCAGGAGCGCATGTCCGAGTACGAGAATGTGCAGGTGCTGATTCAGCCGGTCAAGTATCGGCAACTCTCGCAGGCGATTCGGGCCCATTTCAAGGGCGACTAACGAGCCGCGATTGTCAGGGAGCGAGTCGCCGGTTTGGGATGCGGGGACGCTCCTGACGGTCGCGGTTCGTTGATATACCGCATGAATCACACATCAAAATACAAATAGAACTCGTACGGATGCGGCCGCAGGCGGATCGCGTCCACTTCCTTTTTGCGCTTGATGTCGAGCCAGGTTTCGATCGCGTCCTTGGTGAAGACGTCGCCTTGCAGCAAAAAGCCGTGATCCTTCTCGAGCGCGTTGAGCGCCGCTTCCAGCGATCCCGGCGCCTGCGGGACCTTGGCCAGCTCCTCCGGTTCCAGGTCGTAGATGTCCTTGTCGAGCGGTTCGCCGGGGTTGAACTTGTTCTTGATGCCGTCGAGCACTGCCATCAGCATCACCGAAAAGACGAGGTATGGATTCGATGAGGGATCAGGGCAGCGGAACTCGATGCGCTTCGCCTTCGGATTGGTCGAATACATCGGAATGCGGATCGACGCCGAGCGATTGCGACGGCTGTAGGCGAGGTTGACCGGGGCCTCGTAGCCAGGGACCAGGCGCTTGTAGCTGTTGGTTGTGGGATTGGAGAACGCGCAGATGGTCGGCGCGTGCTTGAGCAAGCCGCCGATCGCGTGCAGGGCCATGTCCGAAAGGCCAGCGTAGCCCGAGCCGGCGAAGAGGTTGACGTTGTTTTTCCACAGCGACGTGTGGACGTGCATGCCGGTGCCGTTGTCCATGAACAGCGGCTTGGGCATGAAAGTGGCGACCTTGCCATTCTTCTTGGCGGTGTTCTTGACGATGTACTTGTACTTCATGACCTTGTCGGCCATCTCGATCAGGTGCGAGAAGCGCATGTCGATCTCGCATTGCCCGCCAGTGGCGACCTCGTGATGCTGGGCTTCGACGTCGATGCCGGCACCGATCAGGTTAAGCATCATCTCGGTGCGCAAGTCCTGCAACGTATCCTGCGGCGGCACCGGGAAGTAGCCTTCCTTGTAGCGGATCTTGTTGGCGAGATTGCCGCCGGCCTCTTCGCGGCCCGAGTTCCAGGCGCCTTCGATGCTGTCGAGGAAGTAGTAGCCGGAGTACTGGTTCTGGTCGAAGCGAGCGCTGTCGAAAACGAAGAACTCGAGCTCCGGGCCGAAGAACGCGGTGTCGGCGATGCCCGACGACTTCATGTAGTTGACGGCCTTGCGCGCGATGAAACGCGGATCGCGGCTGTAGTCTTGCCGGGTCAGCGGGTCCTGGATCGAGCAGATCAGGACGAGCGTGGTTTCCTTGAAGAATGGGTCGATGAACGCCGTCTCGGCTTGCGGGATGACGAGCATGTCCGATTCGTTGATCGCCTGCCAGCCGCGGATGGAGGAGCCGTCGAAGCCGAGGCCGTCCTGGAACGTGGATTCTTCGAGGTGCGAGATGGGAATCGTGAAGTGCTGCCAGGTGCCGGGAAGATCAACAAAGCGCAGGTCGATGGCCTTGACCTCTTTCTCACGGATAAGAGTCAGGACTTCTTTCGGCGTCATCGAGGCACTCCTAAGACTGAGTCATGCGACAAGATATCAAATCAATTTAGCCACAGAGGTCACAGAGAACACAGAGAAAGTGTTTGATTGGGCAAGATATCCGACTCACGGAGCGTGAGGAAGAGACTGGTTCCATCGCAGTTCAGAAGGCGCTCGCTATTCCATTCTCGGTGTTTTCTGTGACCTCTGTGGCTAAAGTCCTATGGTCCGATCGCCTGGCCGCCGCGTTCGCCAGTGCGGATGCGGACGCAATCCTCGAGCGACAGGACGAAGATCTTGCCGTCGCCGATCTGGCCGGTGTCGCCGGAGCGGGCGGCATGGACGATCGCTTCGACGGTGGCCTCGACGAACGCGTCATTGACGGCGATCTCGAGCTTGAGCTTGGGCAGTAGGTTGACCTGAAACTCGGTGCCGCGATAGACCTCGGTGAAGCCGCGCTGTCGGCCGCAGCCGCGCACGTCGGTCACGGTCATGAGATAGACATCGCGCTCGGCCAGGGCGGCCTGCACGTTCTCGAGGCGCTCGGGGCGAATGATCGCAACAATCATTTTCATTGGAGAGAGATCCTTGTGCCGCTTGCGGCTTAGCGTCCGCGTGGCGTCATGCGCGCGCGAAGCCGGAAGCGGCGAAATGTCAGACTTCGACCTTGACCTTGAGTTGCCGTTTGAGTTCGCGTTCGAATAGCTTTTGCAGGTTGTCCTTCATCTGCTCCTGATCGCCGCCGCGGAAGCGGAAGCGGTTGCCTTGCACCGTCGTCACGTACGGATAGATCGCCTTGAACTCCGGCGATGGCTCCGGCGTGGGCAGGCACAGCGTCGACCACGCATGCATCAGGTCGCCATTTTGAATTCCTTCGACAACAATCTGGAATCGCCCCGAGCCGGTCGGCGGCACGATGGCGGCCCGCGGCTCCGCGGGCGCCATGACCGGAGCCACCTCGTAGCCATAGCCGAAGTCGAAGCCGGTCTCGCCATGCTCGGTGCGGTCGAGTCCTTCGATCTCCTCGCGATCCTCCGCAATGAAGCCGATCAAGAGATCAATCGCCTTGACCAGAATCAAGCTGATGACGAACGCCAGAACAGCGGACACAATTGCTGCTTTCAACTGGATCCACACCTGCTCGACACTTCCGGACGCGATCAGGCCCGGCTTGCCGACCGATGGATTGACGTAGTCCCACTCGTAGCAGAAGACACCAGTGAGGACGGCGCCGAGAAAGCCGCCGACGCCGTGAACGCCGAACGCGTCGAGCGAGTCGTCGTACCTGAACACGGGCTTCATGCTGACAGAGATGTAGCAGACGATGCCGGAGATGAACCCGATCGCGCAGCCGCCCCAAGGCAGCACGTAACCCGACGCCGGCGTCACCGCCACGAGCCCCGCGACGATGCCGGACGCCAGCCCCAGGGCGGTCGGCTTGCCGCGATGCAGCCATTCGACCGTCAGCCAGCTCAACCCCGCCGCCGCGGCGGCGCACTGCGTGGCTGCAAAGGCAGAGGTCGCGAGTCCGCCGCTCGTCAAGCCGCTGCCGCCGTTGAAGCCGAACCAGCCGAACCACAGAATGCCGGCCCCGGTCAAGCAGAGGACCATGCTGTTGGGATGCATCGCATGTTCGGGATAGCCGAGCCGTTTGCGCAGCACAAGGATCGCTGCCAGGCCCGACAGCCCTGCCGCGATGTGCACTACGGTGCCGCCGGCGAAATCGAGGGCGCCCATGACGCCAAGGACGCCGACGTTTTCGGTGCCAGTCCGCGTGCCCGACCACCAGTTCATCGCCCATACGTTGTGCGCCAGCGGGCAGTAGACCAGCACGATCCACAGGATCAGAAAGAGGCAATACGGCCTGAACCGGATGCGCTCCGCCACGGCGCCGCTGATCAGCGCGGGCGTGATGATTGCGAACATGCCCTGATAGAGCATGTGCAGATAGACCGGAATGTTCGTGCCAGGCAGCATCTCATCGGGCCGCACGCCGTGCATGAACACGAACTCGCTGCGGAAGCCGATGATGCTTCCCTTGAAGCCGGCGAAGTCGATGCTGAAGACCGGTTGACCGAAGGCGAGCGCGTAACCGATCGCCACCCAAAAGACGCCGATAACGGCAAGAGCGACCATGCTCTGCATCATGGTCGCAAGAATGTTCTTGCGCCGCACCATGCCGCCGTAGAAGAGAGCAAGGCCGGGCACCATCAGTAAGACGAGAGCGGTCGACATCATCATCCAGGTGGTGTCCGCCTTGAGCTTGGCGTCATCCATCTCCTCCCAGTGCTTCTTTTTCGCCTCCTCCTCCCTGGCAGACGGAGCGCCAGTCGGTTGGTCGGCGAAAGCGCGCGAGGGGTCAAGGGCAACTGCAAAGGTGACCGAAACGAATAGAAGGGCGCAGCGGATCAACAAGGTCGCCTCCTCATGCCGACGGCGGGCTAAGTATTCCTCCTCACAAGTGGGGGAACAGTCGAATTTTTGCACATTCTCGCAAAAATTCGACTGTTCCCCAACTTGTGAGGAGAGGTACTAAGTGGGAGCAAACGGAGGGTTCAATCCTCTGCCAAACGCTCCAGCAGGAGGCGGGAAGTGCGGATACGTGTCGCGCACAAGGGATGCGCAACTCCAAACCGTCCCATGGAGAGAATGGAACCCGAGGCAACCTTGGCAAGGACTATGCCAAAGCAGTTACCGTCAGAAGAATCGACATAATCCTCACCGACATAATCCTTTGTGGCGTATGAAAACGACAGTACTTTCTCGATGGCGATCGAGGACGCCTGCTGACGATGCATTTACTGCAAACGTTCTGAGCAGCCTCGCCCCCGAGTTCGACAAGTTTGGAACGAGAGGCGAAGTCTCTCACGCCTTCGCTTTGAACACCATCTGCCTTGCCTTCACATCATAGTCGCCAACGATGGTCTGCCCGTCGCGCACTTTCCCCTCCAGGATCGCGCGGCCGAGGGCGTTCTCGACCTCCTTCTGGATCGCCCGCTTGAGCGGCCGGGCGCCGTACGCCGGATCGTAACCGGCGCGCACCAGATGCGTCTTGGCGGCATCCGTCAGCTCCAGCGAAATCTTGCGATCCGCGAGGCGGTCTTGCAGGCGCTTGAGCTGGATTAGCACGATCTCTTTCAGATGGCTTTCGTCGAGCGCGTGGAACACGATCATCTCGTCGATGCGGTTGAGGAACTCGGGCCGGAAGTGCTTGCGCATCTCGTCAAGCACCGCTTCCTTCATCGCCTCGTATCCCTCGCCGGCAAACGAACCCTGGTAGCCAAGAATGCGCTGGCTGCCAACGTTGCTCGTCATGATGACGATGGTGTTCTTGAAATCGACCGTGCGTCCCTGGCCATCGGTCAGGCGGCCATCGTCGAGGATCTGAAGCATCACGTTGAAGACATCGACGTGGGCCTTCTCGATCTCGTCGAACAAGACCACGCAGTATGGCCGCCGTCGGACCGCTTCGGTGAGCTGGCCGCCTTCCTCGAAGCCGATGTAGCCCGGCGGAGCACCGACCAGGCGCGCGACCGTATGCTTTTCCTGATACTCCGACATGTCGATGCGGATCATCGCCTTCTCGTCATCGAAGAGGAACTCCGCGAGAGCGCGAGCAAGCTCGGTCTTGCCGACGCCGGTGGGCCCGAGAAAGATGAACGAGCCGATCGGACGATTCGGATCCTTCAAGCCCGAGCGGGCGCGCACGACCGCCTCGGCGACCGCCGTGACAGCTTCGTCCTGGCCGACAACGCGCTTGTGCAACTCGTCGCCGAGATGCAGCAGTTTCTGAACTTCACCTTCGAGCAGCTTGTCGACCGGAATGCCGGTCCAGCGGCTAATCACCTTCGCAACGTCCCCTTCGTCGACCTCGTCCTTGGTTAACCGATCTTTTTCCTTCGCCTCGGGCGTCGCCCCCTCCATGTCGCGCAGTTGCTTTTCGAGAGCTGGGATCTTGCCGTACTGCAGCTCGCTGGCCTTGCCGAAGTTGCTGGTGGCCTTCGCCTGATCGAGTTCGAGGCGCAGCCGTTCGAGTTCCTCGAGCAAGGCGCCGGTGGTCTGGCCGCCTTTCTTCTCGGCCTCCCATTGCTGATTCAGTGTCGCCTCCTGCTCCTTGAGGTCGGCGAGCTCCTTCTTCAGCTTCTCGAGCCGATCGCGCGAGGCGGCGTCGCGTTCCTTCTCGAGCGACACGCGCTCGATCTCGAGTTGCATCACCTGGCGGCTGATCTGATCGAGCTTGTCAGGGCGTGATTCGCGCTCGGTGCGCAGCTTCGCCGCCGCCTCGTCGACGAGGTCGATGGCCTTATCGGGCAGGAAGCGGTCGCTGATGTAGCGGTTCGACATCACCGCGGCCGCGACCAGAGCGCTGTCCTTGATGCGGACCTTGTGATGAGCCTCGTACTTCTCCTTCAAGCCGCGCAGGATCGAGATCGTGTCCTCCACGGATGGCTGATCCACCTGCACCGGCTGGAAGCGGCGTTCGAGGGCCGCGTCCTTCTCGATGTACTTGCGGTACTCGTCGAGCGTGGTTGCGCCGATGCAGTGCAGCTCGCCGCGCGCGAGCAACGGCTTCAGCAGATTGCCGGCGTCCATCGCGCCTTCCGCCTTGCCGGCGCCGACGACAGTGTGCAGCTCGTCGATGAAGAGAACGATGCTCCCCTGCGATTCAGTGACTTCCTTCAGCACGGCTTTCAGCCGTTCCTCGAACTCCCCGCGGAACTTGGCCCCGGCGATCAGGGCGCCCATGTCGAGCGCCACGACTAGCTTGTTCTTCAGGCTCTCCGGCACGTCGCCGCGGATGATGCGCTGCGCGAGCCCCTCGACGATGGCCGTCTTGCCGACGCCCGGTTCGCCGATGAGAACGGGGTTGTTCTTGGTACGCCGCGACAGTACCTGGATCACGCGGCGGATTTCCTCGTCGCGGCCGATGACCGGGTCGAGCTTGCCTTCGCGCGCGTACTTCGTCAGGTCGCGCCCGTATTTTTCCAGCGATTCGTAAGTCGCCTCGGGATTGGCTGTCGTCACGCGTTGATGTCCTCTTACTTCCTGAATCGCCTTGGTCAGGTTGGCGCGGTTGAGCTTGAACTGCTTGAGGATCTTTCCCGCCGCTCCGCCGTCGTCGAGCATCGCGAGCAGCAGATGTTCGACGGAGACGTAATCATCCTTCATCTTCTTCGCTTCATCCTCGGCCGCTCCGAGGACGCGATTCAATCGGCTGGTGATGCCAATATTGTCGTTCCCACCGGTCACGCGCGGCAGCTTTTCGAGCTCGCGCTGGAGCGCAATCTTGACCGCATCGACGGCGACCTCAGCCTTGGCGAGAATCGATGACGCCAGGCCGCGTTCCTGATCGAGCAATGCCAGCAACACGTGTTCGACATCGATTTGCTGATGGTTAAACTTGGCAGCCAGCCGCTGGGCGGCCTGCAATGCCTCAAGGGATTTCTCGGTGAATCGGTTTTGGTCCATTTACGCACCTCCGGATGCTACGCTAAAGAGCAAACCGAATGCCGAATGATTAACGTGACGTTACCGACATTGCCTCTTGCAGTTGCGCCGCCACCCTTGGAACGCCCGGCTGCCAAAATCGGTACGGTGTGCGGATTTCGCGTGTCGAAGCTGGCTCTCTGTTTCGTCAGGCTGGAAAGCCTGACCTAGTGCTTTGTCAAGGCTTAGCTGAGGGATCGCGAATTTTTGGAAGCTG